>CAMDIP010000140.1 GCA_945899335.1 Bordetella parapertussis | reverse complement strand
ATGAGGGCCATGCAGGCCAGCAGCAACGCCCCTGAGGCACCAGCCGTGACCACGATGCGACGCGCAGGCACTTGTACGCCAAAGCGCGATCCATACCAAGCGCTGATGCGTTCGCGCAGCGCTTCAAGACCCAATGCATTCGTGTACTGGGTTCTGCCATCGCGCACTGCGCGCTCAGCCGCCTCTTGCACCAAGGGCGGGGCGGTGAAATCGGGCTCACCAATATTGAGGAACACCATGGGTTGATCGGTGTGCTTAACCTCTGCAGCAATACGCTGTGCCGCTTTGGCCATTTCCATCACATAGAAAGGCTCGATACGTTGGGCGCGTTGCGTGATGCGCATGTTTATTCGGTGGCTGCTGTGGGTAAGTCGGCGGTAGGAGTTTTGCGGTCAGCCTCCACCTCAGTGGCGCGTAAATGGGGTGCCAGTTGGTTTAGTACCGCGTTCACGTATTTGTGACCATCGGTACCGCCAAACTCTTTGGCCAAATCGATGCATTCATTCAACACCACACGCCAAGGTATGTCGATGCAATGTTGCAACTCGTAAGCGCCAATCCACAGCACCGCGTGTTCGATGGGTGAGAGTTCGGTTAACTTGCGGTCCAACATGGGCAGAATAAGCGCATCCAGCGCGGTTGCGTGTTCGGCACAGCCATGCAGCAGGGCATCGAAATGCACCGCATCTGCTTTGTTAAATCCACTGAGGTCGCGGGTAAAGAGGTCGACCTCATCGGCAGGGTTGCCACCCACCATCACTTGGTACAGCGCTTGCAATGCAAAACCGCGCGCACGGGTGCGGGCGGCACGGGCACTGGCACGGCGCAGGCTGTGATCGGTCATGACAGGCTTTGCATCAACAGTGCCATTTCAACCGCAACCCGAGCCGCATCGCGGCCCTTGTCGGTTTGACGCGCCACGGCTTGGGGCAGGTCTTCGGTGGTGAGAATCGCATTAGCAATCGGTAAGCCATGGTCTAGCGCTAACTGCGTGATGGCCGATCCAGATTCATTGGCCACCAGTTCAAAATGGTAGGTTTCGCCCCGAATGATGCAACCCAAGGCGATGAGCGCATCGAAGCGCTGGGTTTGCGCCAAGGCCTGCAAAGCCACGGGCACTTCCAATGCGCCAGGCACGGACACATGGTGGATATTGCTTTCAGGTACCTTGAGCGTTTTTAGTTCAGCCAAGCAGGCCTGCACCAAAGCTGTGGTGACGTCTAGGTTAAAGCGAGCTTGCACAATGCCAATGTGCAGATTGCTGCCATCCATGTCGGTACGAGTAGCGCTTAAGTCGGGGTGGTGCATTTCATTCCTTGGAGAGGTAGCCGGTGGTTTCCAGCCCATAACCGGTCATGCTGGGCATACGTCTAGGGTTGCCCATGAGGCGCATTTTTTGAACGCCGCAGTCGCGCAAAATTTGTGCACCGATACCATAGGTGCGTAAATCCATACGTCCGCGCTCAGGCGCTTGGGCCGATCGCGCCACGCCTTCAAATTGCGCCAGCAGTCTCTCGCCAGTTTCACCGCAGTTAAGAAGGACCACCACGCCCGAGCCTTCGTGCGCTACTCGCGCTAAAGCGGCATCTAAGGTCCAAGAGTGCATCACCCGCTGCGGTTCAAGCGCATCCAGTACAGACAAAGGTTCGTGCACCCGTGCCAACACCGAATGATCTGCAGCCCAACTGCCACGCACTAAGGCAATGTGTACGCTGTCGCTGGGCAAATCTTTGTAGGCATGGGCGATAAATTCTCCGTGTGCAGTGGTCATGGGCCGACTGCTGATTTTTGTCACCAATGATTCTGTGCGGCTGCGGTACTCAATCAAGTCAGCAATGGTGCCAATCTTCAAGCCGTGTTCTGCTGCAAACGTCATCAAGTCGGGCAGGCGCGCCATGGTGCCGTCGTCTTTCATGATTTCGCAAATCACCGCAGCAGCTGAGCATCCCGCCATGGCAGCCAAATCGCAACCCGCTTCGGTGTGACCCGCGCGCATCAGCACACCGCCATCTACCGCTTGCAAAGGGAAGATATGGCCAGGTTGCACCAAGTCGCTGGCGGTGGCGGTTTTGGCCACTGCCACTTGAACGGTGCGGGCGCGGTCGGCGGCTGAAATGCCGGTGGTCACGCCTTGCGCGGCTTCAATGGAAACGGTGAATGCCGTGCTGTAAACCGTGCCATTGCGCTCGACCATGGGTGGTAGTTTCAGGTGCTCACAGCGCTCGCGTGTGAGCGTGAGGCAAATCAGGCCACGACCAAAGCGTGCCATGAAATTGATGGCTTCAGGCGTGACATGGTCCGCCGATAGCACCAAGTCGCCTTCGTTCTCGCGGTCTTCTTCATCGACCAAAATCACCATGCGACCCGCTTTCATGTCAGCCACGATTTCGGCCAAAGTAGAAATGGCAACAGGCTGTACAGGGCTTGTCATGGGTTTGCTTTCAATGAAGTGTCTAGGCTGATCATGCGTTCTACATAACGAGCCACTGTGTCGATTTCTAAATTCACCTGGCTACCGTCCTTTAAGTGACCCAGCGCAGTGTTTTCTATGGTGTGGGGAATCAGGTTGATGGACACCAAGCATCCCTCAGGGCTGTCTTCAAAGCGGTTGACAGTCAAACTCACGCCGTTGACGGTGATAGAGCCTTTGTAGGCAAGGTACTTTGCAAGGGACAGGGGGGCCAGCACTTGCAGCAACCAGCTTTCGCCGATTTGTTCAAATCGACTTACCACGCCCATGCCATCAACATGTCCCGAGACGATATGTCCACCCAACCGGTCGTTGGCACGCAGCGCTTTTTCCAAATTGAGGACGGTGCCTATGTGGTCAAGGCCCGCTGTTTTGGCCAGCGACTCGGCTGAAATATCGATGGTAAAAATGTTTTGTGTGACGTTGAAACTGGTGACTGTCATGCATGCGCCGTTGAGGGCGATGCTGTCTCCAAGGCCCACATCATCTAAGTAATGCGCAGGTGTGCTGATCTCAAGGCGTTTGCCGTGATCCAAAGAACGACCCAGGTCGTGCACGGCGGCGATGCGCCCCACGCCGGTGATGATGCCGGTGAACATAGGGCTATTTTGGCAGATCAGCGAAGGGGTCTGGCTAAGACGCGCAAATCAGCACCCACAAGCGTGTGGTCGGTGAATGTCCAAGACTTGGCATGATCGATTTTTTCAAGCAGCGGCAAAGCCGCCATGGGCTGTCCAGCCCCAAGCAAAACAGGGGCGATATAGATCAGCAGTTCATCCACCAAACCGGCACTTAAAAGCGATCCATTGAGCTTGTGCCCCGCTTCGATGTGCACCTCGTTGTAAGCGCGTTGCCCCATGTCATCCAGCATGGCGCTCAAGTCCACTTTGCTGCCTGCGCCTGGCAAATACACCAGTTCTGCACCTTGAGCCTTCAGCGCATCTTCTTTAGAGGTGTCATGTTCAGCATGGTAAATAACCACATGCCTGCTCGTATCCCACAAGCGTGCGTCGAGCGGGGTTTGCAAACGTGAATCGACCACCAGCAGATGCGGCTGACGAGGGGTAGTGACGCCTCGCACACTCAACAGTGGGTTGTCTTGCAACACCGTGCCAATACCTGTGAGCACCGCACAGGCACGAGCGCGCCAGTGGTGGCCATCCAAGCGAGCCGCCTCTGCGGTGATCCATTGGCTTTGTCCATTGAGCAGAGCGGTTTGACCGTCCAACGATTGCGCAGACTTCATACGCAGCCAAGGTGTGCCGTGCTCCATGCGTTTGAAAAAACCGATGTTCAGCTCCTTGGCCTCTTGGGCGCCCAGACCAACTTCGACTTGGATACCTGCCGCGCGCAACCGCGCAAAACCCAAACCTGCTACTTGTGGGTTGGGGTCTTGCACGCTGGCCACGACTTTGACGATACCGGCATCAATCAGCGAATCGCAACATGGGCCGGTGCGGCCATGGTGGGCACACGGCTCCAGCGTGACATAAACCGTCGCACCTTGGACGGCATGTCCCCTTGCTTGCGCGTCGCGTAATGCCATGATTTCAGCATGGGCAAGGCCTGCGGCTTGGGTATAGCCCTCGCCCAACACCTCGCCCCGTGACGATGTAATCACGCACCCAACACGGGGGTTGGGCGTGGTGATGAACAGGGCTTGTTTGGCCAAGGCCAAGGCATGGTTCATTCGAACGGTATCGGTGTCAGACGGAGTCATTTGGGCGATTATCGGAGCCTTCTGTCCAGTCTTACCTTTCCCAGCATTGGGCTGCGCTCAATGCAGCATTTTGCACCCCGCGCTCTCCTGTGTGGCCAAGCGTGAGGCTGCCGCAAGCGTCTTTGGCTTGTGCGCCCAAAGGAATGGCG
>CAMDIP010000139.1 GCA_945899335.1 Bordetella parapertussis | reverse complement strand
CATCACCGCTGACGAATCAGACGCTTTGCGCGAAGCCATGCAGCCGTATTTATCGCAAGACGGTATTCAACTGCACCCCTGCTCGCCTGGGCGCTGGTTGGTACATGCCAGCGTGTTCAAACACTTGTCCAGCGTGTCCTTGGACCGCGTTAACGGGCAACGTATCGATCACTGGCTGCAGCCCAGCAGCATCGCCGCGCAAACAGAGGCTGAGCGCCTGTTGCGCCGCTTGCAAAATGAGATGCAAATGCTGTTGTATACCCACGCCGTCAACGACCACCGCGCTGTGGCCTTGAACTCGATTTGGTTCAGCGGCACGGGCGAGTTGCCCACGGTGAATCAGCACACCGTGAAGCGTGACATCCTGATGCACCAAGGCTTGCGTGAGGCTTGGCTTAGCCAAAACCCCGAGGTGTTTGTGCCGGCTTTCACAACGGTCTGGCAAGACACCCTCGCCCCTGCACTTGCGCGACATGAGCAGGTGCTGCTGTGTGACCCCACGCGCAGCGTCTTACTTGAAAATGCGCCGCAAGGCTTGCGCGTAAAGCTTCAACAGTGGCTGCGCCCAACCAAACTTTCGGACTTGCTGCAATGAAACTTCAGGTACGTGATGTCCCCCCGCGCAGCGTCTGGGCGCTAGAGCAAAGCGGTGTGCATCCCCTGCTGGCACGTTTGTATGCGGCGCGGGGCGTGCATGACGCCAAGCAAATGGACCCAAGCCTTGGCCAATTGCTTGCTCCCGCAGGTCTCAAAGGCATTGACGTTGCTGCAAAGTTGTTGGCTGACGCCATCGCAAAGCAACTGCGTTTGTGTATCGTGGCCGATTACGACTGCGACGGCGCCACCGCCTGTGCGCTGGCCTTGCGTGGCCTCACGCTTTTAGGTGCTCAACATGTGAGCTTCATCGTGCCCGACCGCGTGGTCGATGGCTATGGTTTGACACCCGACATCGCCCAACGCGTTCACGCCAGTGGCGCACAGGTCTTGATCACGGTGGATAACGGCATTGCCAGCGTGAGCGGTGTGGAAGAAGCCAAGCGCTTAGGTCTGCAAGTCCTCATCACCGACCACCATTTGCCAGGCCACGAATTGCCCACGCCCCATGCCTTGGTCAACCCCAACCAACCTGGCTGCAGCTTCGAGAGCAAAAGCATGGCGGGGGTGGGTGTGATGTTTTACGTTCTACTGGCCTTGCGAGCGCTGATGCGCGAACGCGGCGTGTTCGGCACAGACACTGAACCCAAGCTAGATGGTTTGCTGCCCTTGGTGGCATTGGGCACAGTGGCCGATGTGGTGTCTCTAGACGCTAATAACCGCCGCATGGTGTCTCAAGGCTTGCTGCGAATGCGCAAAGGGCAAATGCCTGCAGGTCTTGCAGCCTTGTTCAAAGTGGCCTCGCGCGACGCCACCCAGGCCAGCAGCCAAGACATGGGCTTTGCATTGGGGCCGCGCATCAATGCAGCGGGGCGTTTGTCAGACATGACGCTGGGCATAGAGTGCTTGCGCACCGATGACACCGAACTGGCATGGCGACTGGCGCAGCAGCTCGACACCATCAACCGCGAACGCCGTTCTATGGAGGGCGATATGCGCGAACAAGCGCTGCTGATCGCCGAGTCCTTGATGGACAGCGAAGAAATTGCACCTGCTGCGTTGTGCGTGTTCGATGAGGACTTTCATGAAGGCGTGGTGGGCATCATTGCCGGTCGCTTGAAGGACTTGCACTACCGCCCGTGTTTTGTATTTGCCAGCAGCCAGTCGCAGGGCCAAGCGGTGCTCAAAGGCTCTGGGCGGTCGATTGCCGGTTTCCATTTGCGCGATGCCTTAGACGCCATCGCCAAACGCCACCCAGATTTGCTGCTGCGTTTTGGCGGTCACGCCATGGCGGCAGGCTGCACGTTGCTGGAAGACGACTTGGCCACGTTCGAGCTGGCCTTGCAAGACATCGCCACCCAATGGTTGGACGCCGCCACCTTGGCGCAAACCTTGGCCACTGATGGCAGTTTGCCAGCGCAATATGTGCGCCCCGATATGGTCAAGCACCTGCAAGCGCAGGTCTGGGGGCAAGGTTTTGCTCAGCCTGTTTTCCAAGACACGGTGAATGTGCTGAGCCAAAAAATCGTAGGAGAAAAACATTTGTCGCTCAAGCTGCAATTGCACGGGCAGCTGGTGGACGCGATTTGGTTTGGTCGCACCGAGGGCTTGCCAGTACAAGCTACCGTGGCCTACCGCCTCGACATCAACACCTGGCAAGGCATGGAAAAACTGCAGTTGCAGATTGAAGCCATGCAGCCCTTCTACAATTAAGCTGTGTCCATCCTCAACGCCGATCTGCATTGCCACTCTGTCGTCTCCGACGGCACGCTGACGCCCGAGGCGTTAGCCGCACGTGCCCATGCCAATGGCGTGGAGTTGTGGTCACTCACCGACCACGACGAAATTGGCGGGCAAGCCCGAGCCTGCGCTGCCGCCCAAGCGCTGGGCATGGGGTATTTGCATGGCACCGAAATATCTGTCTCTTTCGCGGGCCGCACCGTTCACATTGTGGGTTTGGGCTTTGATCTGCAAGACCCTCGAATGCAAGAAGGCTTGCGCAGCACGCGTGGAGGCCGTCACGCACGGGCCGTGGACATGGCAGCTGGCTTGGCCAAGGTGGGCATACACGGCAGCTTTGAAGGTGCCCTCACCTTCGCTGGCAACCCCGACCTGATTTCTCGCACCCACTTTGCCCGCTATTTGGTGGAAAGCGGCGTGTGCGCTGATACCTATGAGGTGTTTCGCCGCTTCCTTACCGAAGGCAAACCGGGCTATGTCGAGCACCGCTGGGCTGGCTTGGGCGACGCGGTGCGCTGGATTCGCGAATGCCAAGGTGTTGCGGTCATTGCCCACCCCGCCCGCTACGGCTTCACGCCCACCGAGGAATATGCGCTGTTCTCCGAGTTCAAAAACCATGGCGGTCAAGCGGTGGAAGTGGTGACAGGTAGCCATTCGGCGGCCGAAGCCATCCAATACGCTGACATGGCGCGGGAGTTTGGTTTGGCCGCTTCCCGCGGCAGCGACTTTCACAGCCCCAATGAAAGCCATACCGATTTAGGCGCGTTGCCTTGGTTACCCGGTGACCTCACACCGGTGTGGGAATTGCTCGCCCACCGCATCCAATAAGGCCGCGGTCTCCGCATGGCACAACTGTTTCAAGTCCATCCGGACAATCCGCAAGCGCGCTTACTCAAACAAGCAGTGGCCTTGTTGACCCAAGGCGGTGTGGTGGCAGTGCCCACCGATTCAAGCTATGCCTTGGTATGCCATTTGGACGACAAAGCGGCGATTGACCGATTGCGCCAAATTCGCGGTGTGGATGAAAAGCACCACCTCACCTTGCTGTGCCGCGACCTGCGTGAACTCGCGCTTTACGCTAAGGTGGACAATCGCCAATTTCGACTGCTCAAAGCCGCCACCCCTGGGGCTTACACCTTCATTTTAGAGGCCACCAAAGAAGTGCCGCGCCGCGTTGCCCATCCGCAGCGCAAAACCATAGGTCTGCGGGTGCCCAACCACACCACCTTGCTGGCGTTGTTGGACATTCACGGCGCACCTTTGCTGGCCACCACCTTGATTCCCCAAGATGAAACAGAACCCTTGAACGACGCCGAACAGATTCGCGAACGCTATGAACACCAAGTGGCGGCGGTGGTCGATGCAGGTGCTTGTAGCCTCCAAGCCACCACCGTGGTGGACCTCACCCCCATGGCCGACGGAGGTGAGCCAGAAGTTTTACGTCGAGGTTTAGGAAAATTAGAACTTTTGGGTTTATAAAATGGGTAAATTAACGCTACTCTGGTGTTTTTGCGTATCCTAAAGCGCTTAATAAAAGTTTTTATCACATACTTTTCACCAATAAATTGATAAAAATTAGTGAGAGAATAGTTTTGTGAATTTCAATGAATTAGTACAAACAATTTCTACCCATGCGGTACCCGTATTGCTCGCCATCACCCTGCACGAAGCCGCGCACGGGTACACAGCGCGCCAGTTGGGTGACGACACTGCATGGCAAATGGGGCGCGTCACCCTCAACCCCTTCCCCCACATCGACTTGGTCGGCACCGTCATCATGCCCTTGATGCTGTTTTTTGCCACTTCCGGCCAGTTTTTGTTTGGTTATGCCAAGCCCGTTCCCGTCGATTTTTCCCGTTTGCGTCACCCCAAACGCGATATGGTGTGGGTGGCTTTGGCCGGTCCTGCGGTCAATTTGCTTCAAGCTTTTGCCTGGGCGGTGCTGATTTACCTGCTCTCGGGCATGGGCAGCGATGAGCGTTTTTTCCTTGAAATGGCGCAAGCCGGCGTGCTGGTCAATTTGGTCATGTTCGCCTTCAACCTGTTTCCCCTGCCGCCG
>CAMDIP010000138.1 GCA_945899335.1 Bordetella parapertussis | reverse complement strand
GACCCAACCAGAAACCAGCGAAAAAAGCTTGACCGATTTCGCTTTGGCCATGGGCTTAGACGCCACCCAAATCAAAGCCTTGTTGGGCGATGACGCAGCAGCTGAGGCGCTGGCCAATTCGCCCGCTACAACCACCCAGCAAATCTTGGCCATGAACAATATGCCCGTCATGGGCCCGAGCAAACCCCTCACAAGCGCGGCCCCATCCCTTAGCGGCGTGGCCATCGATACCTTAAATACCTCGAGTACCTCCGCCCAAGCGGCACTTGGCACACAAGCGGTTCTCAGCCAAGCCCTGCCCCTCGCGCCCGAAGTCAGCACCTTGGCCAACAGCAATGTGATGACCGAAGACATGAAGCCCATAGGCTTGGAAGTCCAGTGGAGTTCTGCCTCCGCCGACTTGGCAGCAAACAAACAACTCAACCCGAGCGCCAACTTGACACAGGCAGTCGTTGCACAAGCAAGCGAAACGCCAGACAACATCAGCACCTTGGCAGTGTTGTCGATGATGGACGCGGATTTGCGCCCAGAAGACATTGACCGCTTGAATGAAGAATTCGACAAGCTCAGCGCCATAGATGACAGCAGCACGTCGAAAGAAGGCACCTCAGGTGGTGGCGTGGCAAGCAACCGAAGTGCTTCGCCAAGCAGCGCCTCCCCCGCCCAGACCTTGAAAACCCACCCTGACATGGCGCAAACCTTTGAAAAACTCAGTCAAAAATTAGCCACCGAGATGGCCAGTCGCATGAACGACCAACTGAACGCGGGTGAATGGAAGATGAAATTCGCCCTCAAGCCCGCCAGTTTGGGTTTGGTTGACGTACAACTTGAAATGCGTGATGGACAATTAAGCGCCCAGTTCCAAGCCGAGAACGGCTTGACCAAAGAATTGATTCAAAATGGCAGCACCCGCTTGAAAGAAGCTTTGGCTGAACTTGGCATGAACAATGCATATGTTTCTGTAGGACAGGATAACCGTCAGTCGTCGCAAGGTGGCTCCGGACAATCTGGCCAGCGCCAAGCCGCAGGAGACAATCGTGTCACACTTGGCGCAAACGGCGTGGCCAAAGAAGAAAACGCAGCAACACCAGCGCGTCACAGTAACAGTGCATTGTTTGACACTTTTGCATGACGACACAATGAATGAAAGAGGAGTAAATCATGGCAACAGCAGCACCTGAAGCGACCCCTGCAGAGGGCTCAGAAGAACCGAAAAAGAAAAAACCGATTTTGCTGATCGCAGGTATCGCGGTCTTGGCTCTCGTGGTGACAGTTGGCGTAGCCTTTGGTACTTTGTATTTCTCTGGTTTTTACGAGAAAAAAGCCGAACTCGCCGCCATGGACAAGCTCGAAGAACTTGAAGCAGCGGCAACGAAAGCCAAGGATGAAGCGCCTTCAAAGCTAAAGAAAGAAGCGCCCGAAGCCACCCGCTTTGAAAAGAACTATTTCCAAATTGAAAAAGAGCTGATGACCAACATCACGGGCTCCAAGAAAGTCATGGTCGTGCAACTCGCCGTCATGACCCACTACGACACCCGCGTGTTCGACAACATCAAAAAGCATGAATTCGCACTGCGTTCGGCCATGCTCGATATCATGCGCCAGTCCACAGAAGCTGATGTCAGCAAGCCCGACTTTCGCAAAGAACTCGCCGTCAAGCTCAAAGACATCATGAATGAGATGCTTGAGCAATACGAAGACTTTGGCGGCATCGAAGAAGTCATGTTCACATCCTTTGTGATGCAATAAACCTCCCATGGCAACCCGACCCAATTTACTCAGTCCCGAAGAACTCACGGCCTTGGCCGAGGGTTTGAAGGACGGATCGCTCGAATCGGACACTGGTTTCAATACCAAGGTCCGGGTGCGCAAACACGATCTGGCCAGCGAGAACAGCAGCTTGGGCGTGAATGTGTCGGCCATCGACATGATCAACGAGCGGTTCATCCGAATGTTTCGTTTGGGTTTGCTGGAAGTTTTGCGCACCACCCCCCGCGTGAACCCGACACGGGTACAAATTTTGAAGTTTGGCGATTACATCAAAACTCTCAAAGCACCCTTGTCGGTGAATACGGTCCGCATCAGCCCGATGCGCGGCAACTCGGTCATCATCATCGATCCCAATGTGGTGTTCAGTTCATTGGACAGCTTTTTTGGCGGTTTTGGCAAAGGCGTTTCCGACCTGCCACCTGGTCGGATGTTCACCGCTACCGAAACCCGCATCATTCATATCATTCTCAGCGTGTTTTTCCGCTCGCTCAAAGAGGCATGGGCGCCAATTTTGGAAATCGACTGCGAACAAGTCAGTGCCGAGATCAACCCCCAGTTTGCACAAATTGCCGACGAAAACGACTTGGTGGTGCTGACCCGCTTTGACGCCGAAGCCACAGCTTCGGGTGGCAAAGGATTCATGGATTTGGTCTACCCCTACGCCACTTTGAAGCCTTTGCGCGACTTGCTGCGCAACCGCGTATCCACCAGCGATGGCAACGAGGAGTCCGACAAAATTTGGCGCGAAGACTTGGCGGTTGCCGTTGGTGACTCCGAACTCGATGTGCGCGTGATGATGGGCGAGATCAAAACCTCGCTCTACCATTTGCGAAACATGAAGGAGGGCGATTTGCTTTTCTTCAAGAAACCCGACCAGGCGCAATTCCTGGCCAACGGCGTCCCCACCTTTGGGGTCAATATCGGCACGCGCGGCTCCAATGTGGCTGTGCGGGTTGAAAAGCAAATTGTCCCCGGACAGCTTTGAGACAGGAAAGCACCATGAACGACACCACCGAAACCCAAGACGAAACGCCTCCCACATCAGAGGAGTTTCAAGTCAGTCAACCGGGCAATATCAATCCGGAAGTGCTGCAAAACATCTCGGTCACCCTCTCCATCGAGGTAGGACGCACCAATATCAAAATCAAAGATTTGATGCGCCTGACCCAAGGCAGCGTGGTCGAACTCGACCGCATTGCTGGTGAGCCGCTAGACCTGTTGGTGAATGAAACAGTGGTAGCGCAAGGCGAAGTGGTGCTGGTCAATGACCGCTACGGCATACGACTCACCCGAGTCGTACCCTCCACCGATCGCTTGCAATCGATCTAAATTAACCGCCAGCTGCAATTTTGCGACCGTTCAAAGACTGAACCGGACGTGCATTGAGCTTGAAGGGAAATTTCGCCAGCTGTTGCTTGGAAATATCCACAGCTGTCTTCAAAATGTAGAACTGCACGCCCTCAGTACAAGGGGGGGTGGTGAGTGAACCCTCGTAGTTGTAGAAAGCCATTTCCTTGGGCATCATGCTGGCAGGGTTGAAGGTCACCTTGGGTGGCAAAAACTCCTCGCCCTCTTTAGGTGGCAAATTCGCCCACAGGGTTTTAATGGCAGCACTGTCCTTGCCCTCATTCAGCATGACACCGATCACTGCCAATTTGCCTTCCTTGCTCTTGTGAACAAAGTGGGCCACCATGCTGGCATTTTTACCGTCGACCTGCTCTTCAGAGGGGCGATGGAAGTGAAACTGCAGCAAATCGAAGCTTTCTTTGCCAATCGTTAAGGTGCTGCCAGGCTCGGTATTGACTTGAATCGTATGGCCGTTGTTCAACATTTTGAGCGGGCCTTCCTTATAGTCCACGCTTAATGTTTCTTTAGACTTGTCAAAGGGTCCAACGATATTCAAAGGTGACTGTTTCTTGCCCTTGCCGCAAACAGGAAAAGCGTCGCCCCAGTGCTCGGGACCGTTGTCACCCTCGTAGCCCCAATGGACTGCGTGCGCTTTGTCGTCTTTCTTGGCGTTGGCATCTTTGCTTTCGGCTTCTTTTTCAGTGGATTTTTTACATTCGGACAATACTTTGACTTTTTGACCGGCAGCGGCCAAGGCGTTTTGAGCCGCGCAAACCGTTTGCAAGCGGTTGCTCCACTCGGCCATTTCCAAAGCTTTTTGGTAAGCGGCGATGGTGTCAGGGTCTTGGGCGCCTTTGGTCAACAAGCGCAGAGACGCCATGCCCACTTGGCGCTCAGCACTCAAGCTTTTTTGGGATTTGTACAAAAGCTCAACATCTTGCAACACCACACCATTGGCGAAGGCCGACTTCAGTGCCTCCATTTCCTGAATGGATGAGTTCACCGGCTCTTCTTTGGGTTGTTGCGAAGCAGTGGCTTCTTCTTGCACTTTCTCTAAAGATTCTTTGGCTTCGTCAAGCTGTTCGCTCAACTCAGCGACTTGTTCATTCAAATGTTTTTTGGCGGAAAAATTCCAGTACGCCAGCGTTGCAGTAGCAACCAGACAAATTCCCAGCAAAATTTCCAGGATCAGACGCAAATATTTTTTCATGGCTACTCAAAAAGGTTTTTGAAAAGAAATCCAGTTCAAGACCGATTCTCGCCCAAGATGCTACGAGTCTTATCGGTTTGAACAGGGCATGACTTTAATTTTTTAGGG
>CAMDIP010000137.1 GCA_945899335.1 Bordetella parapertussis | reverse complement strand
CGTGAAGGTCCTCTTCAGTCCCAACGCATGCTGCTGATTGGCTTTTGCTATGCCCTGTTGTTTTTCGTGATGTTGGCTTTGTCTTCTTTGCTTGATGGGGGTGAATTTGCCCGCATGTACTTATTGGGTGGCGAAATCAATGAAACCATCGCCACAGACAGCCGTTTTCAAGACGCAGTGATGTTGTCACTGCTGCTGTATTTGCCACTATCGGCTTTGTTCTGGCATGCCCCTGCGCTGATTCATTGGCATAAACAGCCTGTTGCGAAAAGCCTGTTTTTTAGCATCGTGGCCTGCGTTAGCAACTGGCGTGCTTTTACGCTGTTTGGTTTGACTTGGGCTTTGATTTTTGTCACCACCAGTCTGTTTTTAAGCGTCATCAGCATGCTGACGGACGATGGTCAACTCACTTTGATGCTGTTATTACCCGCCATGTTGATGATGTCGGCGATGTTTTTCACATCGTGCTATTTCAGTTTCAGAGATTGCTTTACCAGCGAACCGGTACTGGCTTAAACCTGCGTCAGTTTGGCCACCGACAGGGCCAACCACTTCACGCCGTGGCGTGCAAATTTCACCTGTGCACGCGCATCCTCTCCCAGACCTTCGACGGAGACCACAGCACCCTCGCCAAACTTGGTATGGAACACTTGCAACCCAGCACGCACCCAAGCATTGGGACCACTGGCCTGTGCATTTGCCCGCTGTGGAATGGTGGGCGGTGTTTGGGTGTAATAACCCGCACGGTTGTTGTCAGCATGACCAAAACCTGCTGGCCTAGAACCCCACATCGCAGGCGCTAAACCTGTTTGGGGTGTCAACCATTTCAGTGTGTGCTCAGGCATTTCTTCAAAAAAACGGCTCTTGATGTTGTAGCGGGTTTGGCCATGTAGCATGCGGGTTTGCGAGTGGCTGAGATAAAGCCGCTTGCGTGCACGGGTGATGGCCACATACATAAGGCGGCGCTCTTCTTCAAGTCCCTCAAAATCGCTCATGGCGTTTTCATGGGGGAACAAACCTTCTTCCAAGCCCGTGATGAAAACGCAATCGAACTCCAAACCCTTGGCTGCGTGAACCGTCATCAGCTGCACCGCATCTTGGCCCGCTTGGGCTTGGTTATCGCCCGACTCCAAAGCCGCATGGGTCAAAAACGCCACCAAAGGCGACAAGGTTTCGCCGGTTTCTTCGTTGGGTGTACTGACCTCACCGCGTACGGCTTGCGCTGCCGCAAAATCGGCTTGGCTTTGCATGGCTTCGTCTACTGGCAGCGCCACTGCGTCCTTGCCAAACCCCTCTTGGGTGACAAAACTCTCAGCCGCGTTCACCAACTCTTGCAAGTTCTCCACCCTGTCAGCACCTTCGCGCTCGGCTTGGTAATTCTCGATCAACTTGCTGTGGTCTAACACCAACTCGATGATTTTGCGCAGCGTTTGCCCCAGCGTTTGTTCGCGCAGTACATCGATCTTGGCAACAAAGGCTGACAAATTGGCGCCGGCTTTGCCAGCGATGGTGCTGACAGCGTCATGCAAAGCGCAACCACTGGCGCGAGCTGCGTCTTGTAATTGCTCGATGCTGCGAGCACCGATGCCACGCGGCGGAAAATTGACGACACGAAGGAAACTGGTGTCGTCGCGTGGGTTCTCTAGCAAGCGCAAATACGCCAAGGCATGTTTGATCTCGGCACGCTCAAAAAACCGCAAGCCGCCGTACACGCGGTAAGGCATGGCAGCATTGAAAAGCGCAGTCTCAATGACCCGACTTTGGGCATTGCTGCGGTAAAGCACCGCGACCTCGTTTCGGGTGGCAACCCCTTTGCTGCCATCGCCGTCACGACCATCGCGCAAGAGTTGCTTGATTTCCTCAACCATCCAATGCGCCTCGGCCAAGTCGCCCGTGGACTCCATCACCCTAACCGGCTCACCTGCCCCCTGTGTGGTGTGCAGGTTTTTACCCAAACGGGTTTTGTTGTGCTTGATCAGTTCGTTGGCTGTGTCCAAGATATGGCTGTGGCTGCGGTAGTTTTGCTCCAGTTTGATTTGGTGCTGGACCGCGTACTCGCGCACAAAGTCAGCCATATTGCCCACCCGCGCACCGCGAAAAGCATAAATGCTTTGATCGTCATCACCCACGGCCAACACCGAGCTGCGCGGACCGCTGAGCAACTTGATCCAAGCGTATTGAAGACGGTTGGTGTCTTGAAACTCATCAATCAATATATGCGTGAAGCGCTGTTGGTAGTGCTCGCGCAATGCATCGTTGTCGCGCAAGAGTTCGTAACTGCGCAACATCAGTTCGCCAAAGTCCACCACTCCCTCGCGCTGACACTGGTCTTCGTAGAGTTGGTAGATTTCCACCTTTTGCCGCGTCTCAGCATCACGCACTGGCACGTCTTTGGGACGCTGGCCTTCTTCTTTGCAACCCGCAATAAACCACTGCAACTGCTTAGGCGGAAAGCGTTCGTCATCAACGTTGTGCTGCTTGACCAAACGTTTCACCGCAGACAACTGGTCTTGGGTGTCCAAAATTTGAAACGACTGGGGTAAGTTGGCCATCTTCCAATGGGCCCGAAGAAAACGATTATACAATCCGTGAAAGGTGCCAATCCACATGCCTCTTACATTCACAGGCAACATGGCTCCCAAACGGGTCAGCATTTCTTTGGCAGCTTTGTTGGTGAAGGTAACCGCCATCAAACTGCCCGCACTGGCTTGGTGGGTTTGCAGCAACCATGCAATGCGGGTGGTCAGTACGCGGGTTTTGCCAGACCCAGCGCCTGCGAGGATGAGTGCGTGCTCGGCAGGCAAAGTGACAGCTGCCAATTGCTCATCATTCAAACCCTGCAGCAAAGGACTTTGCAGAGCGTGCGCAACAACGGCGGGAGAAGGGTCAGATGAAAGCATTGCTCGATTGTAGGCAGGCCTAGTTTGGATTCTGCGTAGAATCAAACACCGAGCCCAAGAATCTTGCAGCTCGGTTAGTTCATCTGCTAATCCGACCAGGCCCCAAGCGCTCAATCCTTTCATTTTTGGAGCTTGGAACGTGGAAATTTTTGATTACGACAATATTCTTTTGCTGCCCCGCAAATGCCGTGTGCAAAGCCGCTCGGAATGCGACACCTCAGTCACTTTAGGTCAACACAGTTTTCGCTTGCCGGTGGTGCCTGCGAACATGAAAACTGTGGTGAACGAAAGCATTTGCGAATGGTTGGCCAGTAACGGCTACTTTTATGTGATGCACCGTTTCGATTTGGACAATGTGCAGTTTGTGAAAGATTGCAAAGCTAAGAACATGTTTGCCTCAATCTCTCTTGGCGTCAAACAAGCAGATTACGATACCGTGGCGCAGTTGTTGGCAGTGGGCTTGGTACCCGACTTCATCACCATTGATATCGCGCATGGACACTCCGACAATGTGCAGCGCATGATTGCGCACCTCAAAGAAAAAATGCCCTCGGCTTTTGTGATCGCAGGTAATGTGGGCACGCCAGAGGCCATCATCGACTTAGAAAACTGGGGCGCGGACGCCACCAAGGTGGGCATTGGGCCGGGGAAAGTGTGCATCACCAAACTCAAAACAGGTTTCGGTACCGGTGGTTGGCAGTTGTCAGCGCTCAAGTGGTGCGCGCGGGTCGCCACCAAGCCCATCATTGCCGATGGGGGCATTCGTGAACACGGCGACATTGCCAAAAGCATACGTTTTGGCGCGTCCATGGTGATGATCGGCTCCATGCTTGCGGGTCATGAAGAAAGCCCTGGGCAAACGGTGGAAGTCGATGGCAAGCTTTACAAAGAATATTACGGCTCCGCCTCAGACTTCAACAAGGGCGAATACAAGCATGTAGAAGGCAAACGCATCTTGGAGCCCATCAAAGGCCAACTGCAAAACACCATGCGCGAAATGCAAGAAGACTTGCAAAGCTCGATTTCCTACGCGGGTGGCACCAAATTACTGGACATCCGCAAAGTGAACTATGTGATTTTGGGTGGTGCCAATGACGGCGAACACCTGCTGATGTAAGCTCAATGCCATGACCCTATTCAAAGCCCCCGAACTTCTCCTGCCAGCCGGTTCGCTAGACAAAATGCGTGCCGCCTATGACTTTGGTGCGGATGCTGTCTACGCAGGTCAACCGCGCTATTCACTGCGCGCACGTAACAACGAGTTTCGCTTAGAACAAATTGGCATTGGCATCGCTGAAGCTCACCAGCGAGGAAAGAAGTTTTTCGTCACCAGCAACTTGCTGCCGCACAACGACAAGGTTCGCACCTATATGCGCGACATCGAACCCGTGATTGCAATGAAGCCTGATGGCATCATCATGGCCGACCCCGGCCTCATCATGATGGTGCGCGAAAAGTGGCCCGAGGTACCCATTCATTTGTCGGTGCAAGCCAACACGGTGAACTGGGCGGCGGTAAAGTTTTGGCAAAAGGTGGGCGTCACTCGCATCATCTTGTCTCGCGAACTCAGCTTGGATGA
>CAMDIP010000136.1 GCA_945899335.1 Bordetella parapertussis | reverse complement strand
ACCTCGGTGTCCACAACGCCGGGGTGGAGCGAATAGGTTGACACCCCTGAGCCTTCCAAGACCTTGGCCAAATGGGCGCTGAACAAAATATTGGCCAGCTTGGACACGCCGTATTCGCGGGTGCCAGTGAGGCTGCGCGTGGGTTGTTGCAGGGTTGGCCAATCCAAACCTTGGTAAGCCATTAGGTGGGCACGACTGGCTACCGTCACCACCCTTGCCGGTGCAGAGGCCTTGAGGGTATCGAGCAACAGTTGGGTCAGCAAAAAATGCCCAAGGTGATTCACCCCGAAAGCCATCTCAAAGCCTTGGCGGGTTTGCCCCTTGTCACCAGCCAAGCCGGCGTTGTTGACCAGCAAGTGCAAAGGCAGTTGACGCGCCAAAAACAGTGCCGCACATTCACGCACCGAGTTCAAGTCGTTAAGTTGCAACGGCAGGAAAAACGCTTTGTTGGTTGTTTCCGTGTTGGCGTGAATCTCGTCGATCACGGCTTGTGTGCGCTGTGCGGAGCGGCCTGCTAAAAACACAGTAAAGCCGGCTTGCGCCAAGCGCAAAGCGGTGACGCGGCCAATGCCGATATTGGCGCCGGTGATGAGAGCAACCTGTCCTTGGTTGGAAGAAGAATTATTTAAGTTCATGTGGCGGCTTCGTCAAGCAAACCATGGCGCATGGCCAGCAAAGTCATCTCGGATTGATTGCTGAGTTGAAGTTTTAGTTTGACCTTGTACAGGTGGGTGCCAACCGTTGAGGCAGATAACCCCAAAGCTTGGGAAATGTCCAGCACCGAGCGCCCTTTGGCTAACATTAAAAACACTTCGAACTCCCGCGGCGATAGTTTGTCGATATATTGTGAATCGCTTTCGTTTCGTTGGTTGGCCATGCGTTGCGCGATGATGGGGTCTATAAACTGCTGATGCTGCGCCACCATGCGCAAGGCATCGATCAACACCTCGGGGGCGGTGCGTTTGGACAAATAGCCCAAGGCACCGGCTTGCAAAGCGCGTTTGGCGTAACTGCTGTCCTCGTGTGCCGACAATGCCAAGATGCGAACCTGTGGGTCCAGCGCCAACAAGCGTTTGGTTGCTTCAATGCCGCCCATGCCTGCCATGGCAATGTCCATCACCACCACCTCGGGGCGATGCAGGGTGTACAGGGGTAAGGCCTCTTCGCCGCTGTTGGCCTCAGCCACCACGTCTACATCGTCCCAAGTTTGCAGCAGGACCTTGAAGCCGCTCCGCACCACCGCATGGTCGTCTACCAATAGAAGCGTCAGTTTAGCCATGGGATGGATTGTGGCCCAGCGGCAGCACCGCCCAGACGCGTACCCCTGAGGGATGCAAAGACTCAAAGCGAAATGACCCACCTAAACCTTGGGCGCGCTCGCGCATACCGATGACGCCGAATTGACAGGAGTCTGCCCAGTCAGGGGTGGGGCCCATGCCGTTGTCGCTGACATCGATGTGCAGCTGTTGGTCAAGCGCTGACAGCAAGATGGTGATCTGGCTGGCTTGGGCGTGGCGTAACGCGTTGTTAAGTGACTCTTGCACGATACGGTACGTGGCTGTGGCCAAACTGGACTCCATGTCTTCCAATGGCGTGTGCAGATGCAAATCGATGCGCGTATCGGGGTGGCGGCTACGCGCATCTTCCACCAAGTCTTGCAATGCATCTTGCAAGCCAAAGCGGTCCAGCGCGAGTGGGCGAAGTTGGCTCACCAATTGGTGTACTTCCTCGTATATCGCGTCGGCACTTTCAATCACCATACGTGCAGCGTTTTCGGTATGGGCGTCGACTCCTTTGGCACGCAATGCCATGGCTTGCCCTAAGCTTTTGATGGCCGTGACCTGTTGACCAAGTTCATCGTGCAGTTCTCGGGCGATTTGGCCACGCACTTCTTCAATGCGGGTTTGAATGACTTGGGTGAGTTCGCGGTTTTGCGCCAGTGCCAAGGTGGCTTCACGCGCTTGGGTTTGCGCAGCTATGCCGTCTTGTACAGACTGGGCCATGGCATTGAAGGCTTCTCCCATGACCTTGGCTTCTTTGCCGGGCATGGCAGGCAGTCGGGTGCCGTAACTGCCGCCCTCCATGGCTTGTAGACCCATCACGACTTTTTGCAAGGGCTGCATAGCCCGCCCGACCAATACAAACACCAGTGCATTGCCCAAAATAAAACCGGCAAGTACTGTTAGCAACATGGGTTTGAAGTGGTCCCAGCCATCCAAAATGGCGCGTGAGGGGTCGGCGCGAAGCAACAACAGGCCATCAGAGACAGGTATTTCCCGGGTAAGCACCAAGGGCGAAACAATGTGTGAGTACCAGTCCGGCGCATCGCGACCAGCTTTGTAAACAGGCGGCGGCGAGTGGTAGACCACTGCGTCTTGTGCGTTGCGAAGTTCAATTTCGTTGGCGCGTACACGGCCAACGGCGTCGAGAAACTGCGCCATGTCTTCCAAAGAGCTGTTGCGAGAGCCGGCTTGCAAACGCGACAGCAGTTGGGTTGCAACGATGCTGGCGCCCTCCATTTCCTCGCGAACGCTTTGGCGGGTGTTGTCGAGTTGTAAATAAATCAGCAAAGACGCAAACGCGGCCAGTAGCACGCCCATGATCAGGTTGATTTGCAGGCGCAGTCCCATGAGTGATCAGTCGTTGGTCTTGCCCATCATCCACAGCTGGGTTGAGCGTGCGCCGCTGCGGCAAAAAGCCAGCACCGGGCTGGGGGCAGACTTGACCAACTCGGCCATGTGCAGCACTTGTTCGGCAGTGATGCTGCCGCTGATGACAGGCAGGTAGTGGTAGGTCAGGCCAGCCGCTTCTGCCGCAGCTTGCATTTGTGCAGAGCTGGGTTGATCAGGGCCACCCTCCATGTCAGGGCGGTTGTTGATGACGGTACGAAAACCGTGGCTGGCAATCGCTGCCATATGCTCAGGGGCGAGTTGGGGTGCGGTGGAAAAATCGGCGTTGTGTTGGGTGACTTGCATGAAAGATTCCTATGATGTTCAATGGTCGCTTTTGGCGGGGGCAGCAGCGGGGGCTTCTTTGCTTTGCTTACCCTTATGGTCATTGGCACCTTTGCCTGCATTCTGACCGCACAGCAAGCCCAAGACCTTTTCAGCCACGGTGTCGCCAGTGACGGGCTTCCAAGGTGTTGACACCGCACTGGTGAACAAGGTCTTGCCTTCGCCCATGGCCTCAGACTTGGAGGCAAACGCCAGTGTGCGTCGACGTTGGTCGTGGCAGTCGTACTCCATCAAGGCCAAGCGCGACATGGCACCGGTCTTGGCGCGTTCGCGCAAATCGATCAGGTGCCAAGCTTGGGGGTAGACACTGCTGGCTCGCACTTTATCGGGGTCGATGTATATCACCGCAAGGAAGTTTTCGTCCACAGCCTCCCATTCGGCTAAGGCCAACCAAGGTTGGGCAGCTAACCACAGCAAAAGCATCCATTTCATACAACGCATAGGACATCCTTCGGGCACGTCAAGCAAACAACTTCAATGATTTTGCCACTGAAGCAAAGAAGCCCTAAAGCAGCGGTTCGATCAAGCCGCCACTTCGCACCACGGTGTGGGCAACAGCCTGCACAAGCAGGGACGGGGCAGGGGCCCAAACGCACAAGCCTTGGCGGGCTCGTGTGACGCCTGTGTAGACCAACTCTCGCGTGAGCAAGGCCGTTTCAATATCGGGCAAGATGAGCAGCACTCGTTCGAATTCTGAGCCTTGCGATTGGTGAACCGTCATGGCAAAAACGGTGTCTATGGCCCCTAAGCGACTGGGCACCCGCCAGCGCACCCCCCCTTGGCCATCGGGAAACGCTACCCGCAAACGGACCTCACCGTCGACCAGCACCGGCAAACACATGCCTAAGTCGCCATTCATCAACCCAAGTGCATAGTCGTTGCGCCGGGCTATCACGGGGCGACCCACAAACCAGTCGGTGTTGGCAAAACCCAAGGCTTGCTGCAACTGTTGGTTGAAGTGTTTCACCCCCCAAGGCCCTTCGCGCAAGCCACACAACACACCGATACGACCAAAGCTGTTCAACAAAGCCAAGGCTTGTTCATCGTCACAAGTCTGCCCCTGATGCAGAGGTTCGAGCAGCTTGCGCCAAGGCGTCCAAGCCGCAGCAACGGCTTGCAAGACATCGGTGCTGCTGTGCGTTTTGCTTAACTTGGTGACAGCCGCCAACTCAGACCAACAAGCCTCTGGCGCTGTTTCCCAAAGGGCTTGCAAGCCTGCGCTGTCTCCCGCATTGCAAGCTTTGGCCCATGCACCTATGCCTTGGTCCGGATCAAAGCGGTGGCTACGGGTCAGCACCATGGTGTGCGCCTGTAACCAAAGCGCTTGGCATAGCTGGGACATGACGGCACCGGCCTCGACGGACGCGAGTTGGTCTTTGTCGCCCAAGAGAACCAAAAGCGCCTGCGCTGGCACGGCTTTGAGCAAGCGGGCCATTAACTCCAAATCGATCATCGAGGCTTCATCGACC
>CAMDIP010000135.1 GCA_945899335.1 Bordetella parapertussis | reverse complement strand
GCTTTGGCCAAGGCTTTGTTCATTTTGTCGTGCATCTGGTTCAATGTGGCGACATCAAACAAGCCGCGCCCCAAGCCTGATTGGTTGGAAGCGATGACCACCCGCCAGCCGGCATGGTTGAGTTTGGCGATCGCATCGATCGCGCCAGGAAGCGCAACCCACTCATCAGGCGACTTGATGTAGTCATCGCTGTCATGGTTCACCGTGCCGTCTCTGTCCAAAATCACCAATGGGGTGTGCATGGTTTTGCCTTGTCAGTTTGCCAAGCGAGATAAATCTGCGACGCGGTTCATGCTGTCGTGGAGTTGGTTCAAAAGACCCAAACGATTTCGACGAATGTCTTCGTCAGGGTCATTGACCATCACATCGTTGAAAAAAGCGTCGACCGGCTCTCGCAGCGCGGCCAAGGCCTTCAATGAATCGGTGTAGTTTTTCTGTGTGTAGAAAGCATCGGCTTGCTTGACACTTTGCTCCATGGACTGATGCAGATTTTTCTCTGCAGGCAGTTTCAGTTGAGCAGAGGAGAACTGACGGGTGTCTGCTTCGGGTGCTTTTTTCAATATATTGCCGATTCGCTTATTGGCGGCGGCCAAGGCCTCGGCTTGCGGCATGGCAGCGAAGGCCCTGACCGCCTCCATGCGTGCAGGTACATCCCCCAAGCATTGGGGACGCAATGCCAGCACGGCATCCACCTCAAAAGCGCTATAGCCTTGGTCTTTCAAATTGACGGCGAAGCGATCGAGTATGAATTGGTAAAGCTCAGTTTTGGCTTTGTCAGCATCGATTTCACATTCTTTGGCCAGAATACCCAAGCCGCTCTCTAGCAAATGGTCTAGGTGCATTGCGTCAAAAGGGCCACGCAGCAAGATACGAATGACCCCCAAGGCTTGACGGCGTAAAGCGTAGGGGTCTTTATCGCCAGTTGGCAAATTGCCGATCCCAAACATGCCAGTCAATGTCTCGAGTTTGTCTGCCAAAGCAAGCAAGCAGCCCACATCGCTGCGTGGCAAACTGTCGCCTGCAAACCGAGGTTTGTAATGGTCTTCAATGGCCTGAGCCACTTGCTGAGAGTGACCATCGTTCAAGGCGTAATACGCGCCCATGGTGCCTTGCAGCTCTGGAAATTCACCCACCATATCAGTCAGCAAATCGGTTTTGGCCAACTGAGCCGCTGTCAACGCCTCGGTTTGTTCTGCTGCCGTACTTAAAACACTTGACAGTTTTTTTACCAATGCGCTGACTCGCAACATGCGTTGTTGCTGTGTGCCGAGTTGGTTGTGATAGACCACTTTGGCCAAGCGATCAAGTCTGGAAGCCAAGCTGTGTTGACGGTCTTGGTTGAAAAAGAACTGTGCGTCGGCAAGCCGTGGCCGGACTACCCGCTCGTTGCCAGTGATGACAGCGCTGGGGTCCGACGGTGTGATGTTGCTGACCACCAAAAATTGATGGGTCAGTTCGTCTTTGGCGTTGAGGAGCGGAAAGTATTTTTGGTTGGCCTTCATGGTCAACACCAAGCACTCTGGCGGCACCTCTAAGAACGACTTGTCAAACTGGCACAGCAACACATTGGGCTTTTCAACCAAGCCCGTCACTTCCATCAACAAGGCTTCATCTTGAATGGGCTTTAAGCCTTCACCTGCAGCTAAAGCCACGTGAAGTAGCTGCTTTTGAATCAATGCTTTTCGTTTATCAAAGCTGGCAATCACCGCGCCTTGTTCAAGCAGGGTTTGTTCATAGTGGTCGGCATGTCTGATGTCTATTGACGCCGCATTGGCTTCAAAACGGTGACCCAGTGTTTTACGACCAGCCGTCAAGCCCAAAGCTTTGACAGCGAGAACCTGCTCACCCCACAAAGCCACCAGATGATGAACAGGTCGCACAAAGCTGACGCTGTCCCAGCCTGGCATGGCGCAGTCTTTGTCAAGTTGGTAAGTCATCAGCTTAGGGATAGGCAAGTGACTGATGCTGTGGTCTAAGGCCACTTGCAAGCCTTGCTCAATAGTCACGCCGGCTTGTGTTTGCGCCATGAACAAAGCCATGGCTTTGCCATCCATTTTTTGCTCTAGCTGAGAAAGTTGTTGTGCATCCATTCCCAGCGCCTGCATTTTTTTCAACAGTGCAGGCATTGCGTTGCCTTGCGTATCTAAGCCTACGCTGACCGGCATCAGCTTAATTTGTATAAGCTTGTCTTCAGCTTTGGCAGACACTTGGCTGATATGAACCGCCAAACGCCTTGGTGTGGCAAAGGGCGTCACTTGCGAATCGCTGCCTAGCAAACCTTGTTGCGTGAGGCTGTTAAAAATACCTTGCGCAAACGCACTGGATAAGGATGACAAGGCTTTGGGCGGCAATTCTTCGGCTTGCAACTCAATCAATAAACTGTGAATCATTTCAGACGGCCGCTTCTGTTAGGTGAGTGACCCATTCTTTAGGTGCCATGGGGTAGCCAAGCGCTTCACGGCTCTTGACATAGCTTTGAGCAACATTGCGGGCTAAATTGCGTATTCGCCCAATGTAGGCCGCTCTTTCAGTGACACTGATGGCGCCTCGCGCATCAAGCAGATTGAAGGTATGGGCGGCTTTTAAAACCTGCTCGTAGGCTGGCAAGGCTAAAGTCTGCGTCATCAAATAGAGCGCTTGTTTTTCGTGCGCAGCAAAGGCTTCAAACAAAAAAGCTGCATCGCTGTGCTCAAAGTTGTAGGCAGATTGCTCTTGCTCATTTTGCAAATAGACATCGCCGTAACTCAAGGTATCTGTCCATTTCAAGTTGTAGACATTGTCCACGCCTTGTAAGTACATGGCCAAGCGCTCTAAACCGTAGGTGATTTCGCCAGTGATGGGTTTGCAATCGATGCCGCCGACTTGTTGGAAGTAAGTGAACTGCGTGACCTCCATGCCATTGAGCCACACCTCCCATCCCAAGCCCCACGCACCTAATGTGGGGTTTTCCCAATCATCTTCCACAAAACGGATGTCGTTAGCTTTTAAATCAAAGCCCAGTGCTTCTAATGAACCTAAATACAACTCCAGTATGTTCGAAGGCGCTGGCTTGAGCACCACTTGGTACTGGTAATAGTGTTGCAGTCGGTTGGGGTTTTCGCCGTATCGACCGTCCTTGGGACGTCTTGAGGGCTGAACATAAGCCGCCTTCCAAGGTTCAGGGCCGAGCGCTCGCAAAAAAGTAGCCGTGTGGGAAGTGCCTGCCCCCACTTCCATGTCCAAGGGTTGGAGCAAAGCACAGCCTTGCCGGTCCCAATAGTTTTGCAGTTGCAGAATGATTTGTTGGAATGTCAGCATATTTTCTTTAGATGTGTCTGCATTTTAGTGACTCTGTGTCGCAGTCCTTGACCTTTGCCCAGTGACCGATAAACCCAGAACAATCACTGCGCAAAACAACCACATAGGCAGCAAGCCCCAGCGCCCTGCCCATTGGGCGAACCAGGTTACGCGTCCATCACTCGCAGGCACATTGCCAACCAAAACTGTCTGCGTGTAGGGCTTGGCGACAGCTTGAATCTTTCCGCTGGCATCGATGATTGCTGTTCCTCCCGAATTGGTTGCACGAATGGTGGGGCGGTTAAGTTCAACGCTACGCATACGTGCAATATGCAAATGCTGCGGAATCACCACCGTGTTTCCAAACCAAGCGATATTGCTCATGTTTACCAACAGCGATGGAATATCTTCTTTCTGAACAATAAATCTTTTTGCCAACTCTTCACCGAACAAATCTTCGTAACAAATTTGGATGGCTATGTTTTGACCATTCCACACAAAAGGTTCGGGCTTGAGTGGTCCACGAATGAAGTCGGTGATACCAAAATTGACCATCTTGTTAAACCACTTAAAGTATTTGGGGATGAATTCTCCAAAAGGTACCAAATGCTGTTTGTTGTAAAGGTACTCTTCAGAGCTGGCTTTCAAAGCTATTGCTGAATTACCAAAGCCTTTGTCTTTTTCGAATGTAGGCACTCCTACGATGAGTGCTTTATGTCCTGCTGAAAAGTGCGTGCTGATTTTTTGCCACTCTTCATTGGGTATATCTTGACGAAGATAGGCAATGGCGGTTTCTGGCATGACCACCAAGTCAGTTTCAGCTTGAACTGCCTTTTCTGCATACCACTGTAAAGCTTGCTCCCTTGATTTCGTGTATTTCAAATCTTGCGCAATATTGCCTTGCAGCAAACTCACACTGAAGTTTTTTGCGTCTGAGCTTGTGTTGACTTGCCATGGCACAACCATGAACAACAATACCGCAATGGAAATACCTAGATTTTTTGTTATTTTTTTGTCTTGCTTTAGATTTGAAAGGCTTGAGGCAATGCAGGCTGACATATATGCAGCCACCCAGCCGATGCCATAAACACCTACCCATGGGGCAAACGTTACCAATACGCTATCAACATGTGCATAACCGATCGCGCCCCATGGGAAACCGGTGAAGAACTCTGCTCTTGCCAGTTCTGCAAGCGTCCAGCAAGATGCAAAAATACCTGCACTTATGTATGTCTTGTGTGACTTTTTGAATTTGAAATAAAGGCTCACAGT
>CAMDIP010000134.1 GCA_945899335.1 Bordetella parapertussis | reverse complement strand
CTTGCTGGTGGCCATCTTGGGCAGTTTGGCGACCTTTGGCTTTTTGTACCAAGACATGATTCGCGAGGAAGCTGAGGCTTTGCAAGATTACTTGGGTGGCAAAAAACCTACTGCACAAGCCAAATCTGAACCTGCGCCAGCGCCAGCTGCAACGGTTTCCATGTCCTCCAGTAACAGCCCCGAACCTAAATCGCAAGACATCGTGCTGAGTGAAAAAGAAGAACTCATCAGCCCCAGCGAACCGCCCGCATCGCCGCCCCCACCTGTTGCGCCAGAACCTGTGGCTGCCCCTGCTCCCGCGGTGGTGGAGGCTAAGAAAAAACCCGAAAAATCCTCAGAAAAACCCCCAGAAATAGCGGCAGATAAGGCCGTTGGTGCTGACGATTCAGTTTGGGTGAGCAAACTTGATGCTGATACTTGGGTGTTGCAGCATGGTGCTTTTGACAGTTTGGCCGAAGCCAGAGGGTTTCAAACCAACTCCAGCTTGTTCAAGTCTGCGCAAGTCCTGTTCAGCCAACGTAAAGGTGGAAAATCGTTTTTCATTGTCGTGACCGGTCCTTATGCCGACAAAGCTGTGGCGGAGACACAAATGCGGCAAAACCCAGCCATGGCCAAGGCCTGGCTGAGAACCTCGAAATCTTTAAAGGCACAGTTTCAGGATTGAAGCCTGAACATTTTTTCAAGTTGTCCGTTTTACGGTCGACCTCAACTGCGGAGAATTGTTATGAGCAGTGAAGAACATTTTGATGACAAGCCTTTGGCCAATGTCGATGAGCAGGCCGTCGCCAATGATTTAGATGGCGAAGGGGTGTTCGAGCGCAGCATTGCGCCCCCTGCGCTGGTGATTCCCTCAGCCTCTAGCACTGATGAATTCCCCGACGAACCCGAACCTGAACCTGAATCTGAGCCCGAAGCCGATCCCCCGGCGCAAACAGATGAGGCATTGGACGAGCTGCCCAGTGCCTTAGGCGACTATGAGTCTGCATTAGAGCCGCGCAGCAGTTATGGCCATTCAGACCCAGCCTCCTTGGCAGCAGCGAATTCGGGCCATTTACTGAATCCTGAATTAGCTGCGCCGACAGAACAGGCCCTGTCTGAGGCGACTTTGGTGGCTATTGTTGACCACCCTGCGGCACAGACTGATTCAGCAGAGCCCGCCCCAAGCGCTCTTGTGCAGCCTGAAGGTCTGATGTTGCATCCACATTTAGCCCATTTGACTCAAGTTGGTCTGACTGACTCCGATACATGGGATGAGCAGATCAAGCCGAGGATTGAGCATTTGCATGAGCAAATCGATGATGTGAATGTCCGGCTAGATCATTTGACGACACGTAAACACCGATAAGGACACTACCCATGGCGCAAGAACAGGAAAAAGCAAAAACCGCCGAAGCCGGCGCGGTTTTGGCCGAGCCGTCTGCTGCCATCCAAGGGGATGACATCGCCGAAGGTATTGAGGCTTTGCAAGCGCAAGCCTTGGACGGCAGCGAAGTCTCCAAACAACTGGAAGACCTCACCGGTGTGGTGCTCAGCTCCGCTGAAGTCTCCACCCGTTCTGCTGAGGTGGCAGCCAACATCAGCGAGGAAATGCGCAATGTGATGGTCAAAGTAGACGACATGAGCCGACGCAATGTGCTGCATTCGCGCGTCATGTTGGTCGGCTTGCTCAGCTTTTTGATGATTGCGGTGGGCACCTTCTTTGCCATTTCCACCCGCTTGCAGCAAAACATTCGCCAGTTGGATGTCCTCTCGCTTGCAGTTGGCAAGCGCGTGGTTGAACTCGACGCCACGCTTGCCGCTTTTGGCGACGCCACCAATGGTTTGGGCGACGCAACGGGAAAACTTGATGGCATGGAAGAACGTCAGGTCAAGCTCGACAGCAAAATTGAAGCCAGGATGGATGACTTGACCAAACTGTTTGGCAAGATGCCCGAACAAATTGCCGGTCAGGTCAATGGACAAAGCGAAAAAAGCTTGGACGCCAAATTGCAAAACCTGCAAAAAAGCATTCAGGCCGTAGAAACCAAAATGCAGACCTTGTCTGCCAAAGCACCGGCGGCTGTCCCCGCCCAAAACAACCAAGCGGTGATTCTTGAAATTCAAAAGCTTAAAAAAGATTTAGAAGCTGCAATTTCTGCTAACCAAATCGCCGCCAAAGCTGCCCGAGAGCAAGAAAAAGTCGCTGAGAAAGCGGCAGAAAAAGCCGCTATTGCGGCTTCCCGTAACCCGCCTTTGACCATGCCTGTTGGCGCAACAGAGGGTAAATCGGCTGAAAGCAAGGCAGCTGCTGAACTCAGGGCAAAAGCCAAGGCAGCGGAAGCCAAGGCAGCAGAAGCCAAAGCACAAGCCAAGGCCGCGGCTGACGCCAAGGCCGCCGAGGATGCCAAAGCGGCGGAAGCCAAGGCAAAGGCAGATGCCAGAGCGGCGGAAGCCCGTGCCAAGGCAATTGAGACCAGAGCCGCAGCTGAACGGGCTGCACAGCCCCCTGCCATTCCCCCACGCGCACAGCCTAAGGAAGACCGAGTGGTCTACCCCCGCCCAAATACGGACAACTGAGCCAAGTACTAAGGCGCCAGTTCAAGGGACAGTTGATCGTCAAGCTGAAAATGCTTGGCGCTTGCTACTGGCCAAAACTCGGTATAAACAGTTGTCACACCTTTGGTGGGTTTTTTCAACAAACTGCCTTCTGCCAAGCTGGGGTACAAATCTTCCAATGAACAGGTTTGGTGAGCGCTTAAACGGCGCATGATGTGCTTGGCCTGAAGCTTGTCAGGCGATTGAAAACCAGCAGCTTGCAACAGTTCTTGCAATGCCTCCAAGGTGTGGAGGTGGAAATTTTTCACCCGCTGGGCTTTGCTGGGCACCACCAAGGCGATTTGCCGCTGCGGGTCTTGGGTGGTGACACCTGTGGGGCAGTTACCCGTGTGACAAGTTTGCGCTTGTATGCAACCCAAGGCAAACATGAAGCCTCTGGCGCTGTTGCACCAGTCTGCACCCAGTGCAAGTGCGCGAACAATGTCAAAACTGCTGATGATTTTGCCGCTTGCACCCAAGCGTATCTGCGAGCGAAGGTTTACACCCACCAAGGTGTTGTGTACCAACCGCAGACCCTCCAACATGGGCATACCCATATGATCAGAAAACTCCAAAGGTGCCGCCCCCGTGCCACCTTCAGCACCATCGATAACGATGAAATCGGGGGTGATACCAGTTTCTTGCATGGCCTTGACGATGGCAAACCATTCCCAAGGGTGACCCACACAAAACTTAAAGCCAGTGGGCTTGCCACCACTTAATGTGCGCAGTTGTTTCACAAACTCAAGCAATTCAATTGGGGTGGAAAAAGCGCTGTGCGCCGCGGGTGAGACGCAGTCTTGGCCCATGGGAACACCACGCGCCTCGGCAATCTCGGGGGTCATCTTGGCAGCTGGCAAGACGCCGCCATGGCCAGGTTTGGCGCCTTGACTGAGCTTGATTTCGATCATCTTCACTTGGGGGTCAACCGCTTGGCGGGCAAAGCCATCGGGGTCAAAGTGGCCTTGCGCATCTCTGCAGCCAAAATAGCCTGAACCAATTTCCCAAATCAAGTCGCCACCGTAAACGCGGTGGTGGCGTGAGATGGAGCCTTCACCGGTGTCGTGGGCGAATCCCCCCATTTGTGCGCCTTGGTTCAAAGCCATGATGGCGTTGGCGCTCAAGGCACCAAAGCTCATGGCAGACACATTGAACAAACTCAGGGCATAGGGCTGGGTGCAGTCTTTGCCACCCACTTGCACCCGAAAGTCGTGGCTGGCAATTTGGCTGGGTGCCATCGAATGCGTCAGCCATTCATAGCCTTCGGCCATTACATCGAGTTGCGTACCAAAAGGTCGTTTGTCCGATTGGCCCTTGGCCCGCGAATAAACCAGCGTGCGCTGGGCGCGTGAAAAGGGTGCAGCTTCGTTTTCGCTCTCAATGAAATATTGGCGAATTTCAGGGCGGATGAATTCCAGCAAAAACCGCATATGCCCGAGGATGGGGTAGTTGCGCAAGATGGCATGGTGGGTTTGCAGCAAATCGTGGACACCGACCGCGCTGAGCAGCGCAAACAACAGCAACCACCAAGACAGCTGACCGCCGGCCAGCAACACCAGCAGACTCAGACATAAGCCGCCTAAGCTAATGAAGAAGGTGGTGTAGCGCACCGGATAAGGTACACGGATGGCATCAATGCGTTGCAGGATTTGAGATAGATCGGGCATAGGGGAGTCTCTCCATGGGCCCCACCCGTCTTTGGGGCGTCAGGGCGGTGAATGACGCAAACGTGAAGCCAGCCTGGCTTGTGCCAAGGAGGATACCTCAGCACGCAAACGTGCCATTGACAGTTGTTGGTCTGCCGAGCGTTGAATTTCTTGCAAGTCTTTCAAAATGCTTTGACGCAACGTGTCCAACTCTACATCGATGGTGGACAAACGCTTGCGCAGTTCGCGCTGCTGGTTCATGCGCTGGCTCAGCAAGCTCACGCTGCCAGCAATGACTTTCCAGTTTTGCGCCAACTCGTCTTGCGCGGG
>CAMDIP010000133.1 GCA_945899335.1 Bordetella parapertussis | reverse complement strand
AGGCTTTGAAAAAGGCTTCCGATTTGCCACCATCGCCGAAATTGAAGACCATTTTGGTTGCAAACCCGGCTATTTAGGGCCTATCGGATTGCAATAGCCGTTAAAAATCGTCATTGACCGCGAAGTGGCTGTGATGGCCGATTGGGTGTGTGGTGCCAATGCGGTCGACTTTCACATGACCGGTGCGAATTGGGATCGCGACCTGCCCGAGCCAGACTTGGTGGCCGACATCCGCAACGTGGTGGCCGGTGACGCCTCGCCTGACGGCAAAGGCGTGTTGGCGATTGAGCGCGGCATTGAGGTGGGACACATTTTTTACCTCGGCACCAAGTACAGCCAAGCCATGAACGCCACATTTTTGGCAGACGATGGCAAGCCCAAGCACTTCGAGATGGGTTGCTACGGCATTGGCATCACCCGCTTACCCGCTGCTGCCATCGAGCAAAACCACGATGCCAAAGGCATCATTTGGCCCGACGCTTTAGCACCCTTCACCGTGGTGATCTGCCCCATTGGCCCCGACCGCAGCCCCGATGTCAAATCTGCTGCAGACAAGCTTTATGCCGATTTGCTGGCCGTCGGTGTGGACGTGATCTTGGACGACCGAGGCGAGCGCCCGGGTGCCATGTTCGCCGACTGGGAACTGATCGGCGTGCCGCACCGCGTCACGGTTGGCGACAAAGGTCTTAAAGACGGCTTGGTGGAATACCAGCACCGCCGCGACACCGAGGCCAGCAAGGTGGCGGTGGGTGAGGTGGCGGGGTTTTTGCAGGCGAAGTTGGGCGTTTAAAACCCACTATCTGTTGAGGGTGCCACAGGCAAATGCGTAATTTTTCAAAATGGTTATTTGCATCATTGCTTTATCTGGTTTCCAGCATCACATCCGCCGGACCGCAACGCGAAGAACACCTGGCAGACTCAGTGCGCATTGCCATGTCCTCAGCGGTGGCCGACCTGCCACCACCCACGCCTTACTTGCCCACTGCGCAAGACCACGCGGCTTATGACAAGTGGTACAGGCACACCCAAGCCCAGCTTGAGCGCAAACTCAAAGACAAAAAAGGCCAGCTACGTTTACCCGAACTTGCATCGCCCGAATTGCAGCAGGCGTTTTTACAAACGGTTTGGTACGAGAGCCGCCGTGCCGCGCTAGATCCCACCTTGGTGATGGGTTTGATCGAAGTGGAAAGCGGCTTTAGAAAATTTGCCATCAGCAGCGCTGGGGCGCGGGGTGTGATGCAAGTCATGCCTTTTTGGACGCGACAGCTGCGCGCAGCTGATGCCTCTGTGTTGTTTCAGTGGCAAGCGAATATGCGGTTCGGTTGCGTTATCTTGCGCCATTATTTGGCGCTAGAGCAAGGAGATATGCGCATGGCCTTGGGCCGCTACAACGGCAGCCGAGGCCAACAGGCTTACCCGCAGTCAGTAATTGCTGCACAGCGGCGCTGGCAACCTTGAACTTCAACTATGGGGTTTTAAGCGCCTAATAAATTTGACAGTTCGCCGCTCTCGTACATCTCGGTCATGATGTCCGAACCGCCAACGAACTCGCCCTTGACATACAACTGGGGAATGGTGGGCCAGTTGCTGTACTCTTTGATGCCTTGGCGGATATCAGCGTCATCCAACACATTGACGGTGGTCATGGTTTTGGTGTCCACGCCGCTGGCTTTGAGCAGCTGCACCGCACGGCCGGAAAAGCCGCACATGGGGAAGCTGGCATTGCCCTTCATGAACAACACGACCTCGTTGCTTTTGACCAATTGGTCGATACGTTGCTGCACATCACTCATAGAAAACTCCCATAAACACTGGGCATTTGCCCGTTAAGTACGCTGATTATTTCACTTCTGGCCACTGGCCCCCGCTGCAGCGCTTTATGCCCGCAAGGTCCACACGGCTTTGTACCTGCAAAAAGCCGCGCTGCACAAGCATGGCACAAACCGCAGGCGCTTGGTCAAAACCATGCTCCAGCAGCAGCCAAGCACCGGCATTGAGGTGATTGGGGGCTTGCTCGATGATGTGGCGAATGTCGTCCAAGCCGTCTGCACCGCTGACCAAAGCTTGGCGAGGCTCTGAGTGCAGGGCAGGCAAATGTGGGTCGCCCTCGGCAATGTAGGGGGGGTTGGAGACGATCAGGTCAAACTGATCCTGCAACTGTGCAAACCAGCTGCTATGAACAAAATTCACTGCCAGCGAAAAGGCCTGGGCATTGCCACTTGCCACAAGCAAGGCATCTGCACTGGCGTCCAAGGCGGTCACAGACCAAGAGGGACGGGCGTGTTTCAAGGCCAAGGCGATGGCGCCACTGCCGGTGCCAAGGTCCAGCACTTTTGCCTGTTCAAGGTCCAGCGACAAGGCCCAGTCCACCAAGGTTTCGGTATCGGGGCGCGGCACCAGCACACGTTGGTCAACACTCAGCTTGAGGCCGTGAAAGTCTTGTGAGCCAGTGAGGTAGGCAAGCGGTTCTTGCCTTAAGCGCCTCTGCACCAAGGTGTTGAACGCCTGCAAAGTTTCCAAGCTGGGTTCATCCACGTCGTGTAACACCAGCCATGCGCGGTCATGCAGTTCGCGTCCCAAGGCATGCAGCAGCAGGGTTTGAACTTCCAAATGCTCCAGCCCCAAGGTTTTGGCTTGGGCCAAGGCTTGGGTGATGTTCAACCTGAACCTTCAAGAGACGCTAGCTGCTCGGCAGCTTCATAGGCTTGCAAGGCTTCGACCACATCGCCCAAGTCGCCCTCCATGATGCTCAAGAGTTTGTAGAGCGTGAGGTTGATACGGTGGTCGGTGAAGCGCCCTTGTGGGAAGTTGTAGGTGCGGATGCGGTCAGATCGGTCGCCACTGCCGATGAGGCTTTTGCGCTCGGCAGCGTCTTTGGCGGCACGTTCAGACCGGTCTTTTTCTTGGATACGTGCGGTAAGCACCCGCAGCGCTTGCGCCTTGTTGCTGTGTTGGCTACGGCCATCTTGGCACTCCGCCACGATACCGGTGGGCAAATGGGTGATGCGAACTGCCGAGTCGGTTTTGTTGATGTGCTGCCCCCCCGCACCACTGGCGCGGAAAGTGTCGATGCGCAAATCCGAGGGGTTGATTTTGATCGCCTCGGCTTCGTCAGGTTCAGCCAAAACCGCCACGGTGCAGGCGCTGGTGTGAATGCGTCCTTGGGTTTCGGTGGCTGGCACACGCTGAACACGGTGACCACCGGACTCGAACTTCAAAGCACCATAAACCCCAAGCCCTTCGATGCGGATCACCACCTCTTTATAGCCACCCAATTCACTGACGGATTCGCTGATGATTTCCACACGCCAACTTTGGATGGCGCAAAAACGGGTGTACATGCGCAACAGGTCGCCGGCAAACAAAGCGGATTCATCGCCGCCAGTGCCAGCCCGGATTTCCACAAACGCGTTACGAGCGTCGTCTGGGTCTTTGGGCAGCAACATGCGTTGCAGCTGAGATTCGATTGACAAAATGGCAGGCTCTGCGCTGGCAATTTCTTCTTGTGCCATGGCTTGCAGTTCAGGGTCAGCTTCTTGCAGCATGGTCTGAGCCGCCACCAAGTCTTGGCCAAGTTGCAGCCATTTTTGGTAAGGCGTGACCAGCGCCACCACCTCGGCGTGTTCGCGTGACAAGACCAAGAACTGCGTCATGTCTTGCATGATGTCTTCGCGGGACAGCAAAAAATCCAGCTCGGACAAACGTTGTACCGAGCGCTCTAGTTGAGCGCGCATAAAGGGTTTCATGGGGGAGACGGCAGCTAACGCGAGCTGCGCAAAAAGAAGTGTTCGATGGCGCTGCGCGCTTGTTGACGCGCTTGTGCGTCGTCGGAATGCAACTCCGACATGGCACCGTGAAGCATTTTGTGGGCAAGGTTTTTGGACATGCTGTCCAGCACAGCTTCGACAGATTCGCCCTTGGCCAGGAGTTTGTGCGCTTTTTGCAATTCAGTAGCACGCCAAAGTTCAGCTTGCTGGTTGAGCTGTTGAATCAGCGGCACATCGCTGCGTTGGTCCAACCAGTTGACAAAGCTTTGCACACCTGCATCGATGATGACCTCGGCTTCGGCCACGGCGGCTTGGCGGCTAGCTTGGCCGGTTTGTACCACTTGTGACAAATCGTCCACGGTATAAAGGTAAACATCGCGCAAGGACTTCACTTCCGGCTCGATGTCGCGTGGTACCGCCAAGTCGACCATGAACATCGGACGGTTGCGGCGTTTTTTCAGAGCACGCTCGACAGCACCCAAACCGATGAGAGGCAAGGTGCTGGCGGTGCAGCTGATGACAGCGTCGAATTCGTGCAAGCGGTCGGGTAAGTCGGCCAAGCGCATGACATCGGCATTGAGTTGGACAGCCAAGCGCTCACCGCGCTCTTGGGTGCGATTGGCCACCATCATGGATTTCGGATTTTTCGCGGCGAAATGCGTGGCGCATAACTCGATCATTTCGCCTGCACCCACAAACAATATATTGATTTTTGTCAGGTCTTCAAACAATTGCGCCGCCAGTCGCACCGAGGCCGCCGACATGCTGATGCTGTGCGCTCCAATTTCGGT
>CAMDIP010000132.1 GCA_945899335.1 Bordetella parapertussis | reverse complement strand
CCCAGCAGGTGCAAACCACCTTGGCCGCTGCCGCTGAACTCGAAGGTTGGCAACGCAAGCGCGCTGACGAAATTCGCCTTCAACTGGTCACCAAAGCAGAAGCACTGTTGCAAGCACCTGTTGCTGCGCCAGCAGCCACTGAAGTTACTGACGCCGAAGAATCGCAGGCAGTTCCCGAGACAAGCCCTGAAGGAGACACTGAAGTCTCTGCTGATGCAGTATCAACCGCGCCTGAAGTGATCCCTGAAGTTGCTTCTGCTGCTGTCGATTACAGCCAATGGGTGCCAGCCATGGGCGGGCGTAAATTACAAGACACCTTGCGTCAACTGCGGGATGAATGGAAAAAAACCGACCAAGGTGGCTTGCCCAACCATGGTTTGTGGAAGCGCTTTGATCAAGCCTGCAACCGCGCTTATCCCTTTGTGCAAGCGTGGCTTGGCAAAGCCAAGGCCGAGAGCGCAGCGCACCGCGAAGGGCGTTTGGCCTTGTTGGCCGAAGTGGCGGCTTGGACCGAAGCCCATCAAAGCAATACCGACTGGAAAACCCAAGCGCGCGAGTTGCACCAGTTTTCTGAACGCTGGCGCAACAGTGGGCACCTGAGCGAAAAAGCGTTTGCCGATATGCAAACCCAGTGGAAGGCCGCCATCAAAGCAGCCCATGTGGGCTTAGAGGCCGCACAAACGCAAAGTATCACCTTGCGCCGCGCCATGATCGAGGAAGCCAAGGCCTTGGGCGAAGCGCCGCAGTTGCGCATTGATGCAGTAAAGGCTTTGCAACAACGCTGGCAAATCGAGTCACAAGCCGTTCCAGTTGACCGCAAGCTGGCGCAAAAGCTGTGGGATGCGTTTCGTCAACCTTTGGATGAAGCCTTCAGCCGCAAAACCCAGTCTCGTGCGGCAGCGCCTGCTCAAAACCTCTCCGAGCATGACAAGGCAGTGATGGCCGCCGCTGAAGAGCTTGAAAAAGCCATTGCCCAAGGCGATGCTGCACAGATACGCCAAGCCATGGCCCATGTGAATGCTGTTTCTGCTGGTCAGGCTGCTGAGCCAGTCGCGACATCGCCTGCGCCAGTCGCGACCCCGCCTGAGGAAGATGCTTCACCGCCTAGTTCCGACCCACCTGAAGGTGAACCAACTGCCCAGCCTGAAGAGGCTCTCGCACCACCACCTAAAGCGGTGGTGGTTAAAAAAGTGGTGGCAGTTCGAGGAGACGACAGACCCGGTCAAAAGAAAACCGAACCCGCCTCTGCAGGACGTTTTGGCGACAAGTCTGGTCCACGTCGCCCCGAGCGCGATACAGGTAACCGTCGTGGCCCTGATGCTGGACGCGGCGGATTGCGCGACAAGCCAGCTTATGAAACGCGTGGCCCCCGCTTGGGAGACGCTGCCTTTCGTGCGCAACGCCAAGCGCTGGAACTGGCCGATACCGCGTTGCGCAAACTGGCTATGCAAGCCCATGGTGAAACCTTGGTTCATTTGCTAGGTGCATGGCAGCAACGTCAGTCAGAGCAATTGCCTGCGGCCAAGGAGTTGGGCGCTCGTTTGAGCGCTCAGCAAAGGCAAGACTGGGCCAAAGCTTTGCAAGCTGCGCCTCAGGGTTCTCCAGACCAAGCCTTGCTGCGCTTGGAAATTGCCGCCGAGGTGCCTACCCCTGCTTCTCATGTGGACGCGCGACGCATGCTGCAACTGCAGTTGCTCACCAAGCGTAACGACGCCGGACCTGCACAAACTTGGGCTCAAGATGTTGCTCAAGTGCTGGGCAGCAGCTATGAGGAAGAAAACGCCAAACGTGTGCAGGCGGCCCTTAAGGTCTTGCTAAAAAAATAGCGGGTCTTGGTGGGACGTTATGCGGCGGCGACGTCTTGCCGCGAAAAGCCTTGCCCCATTTGCCATGTCAGCCATTCGGCGCGGGCAGGGGTGGCACTGCCATCCCAGTCGTTCAGTACTAAACGTTGGTGAGTGGCAGACAAAGTATGAAGCGCTGGTTGGTGGGTGTGGCCGTGAATCAACATACTGGCTTCATGTTGCTGCAGACTGGCCAAAGCAGCCGCGTTATCGACATCGATCCAAACCGTTTGCGTTTGTTTCAAAGCCTCACTTTGCGTTCTGAGTTCACGCGCAATTTGCAGTCTTTGAGCCAAAGGTTTCGACAAAAAATCACTTTGCCACTGGCTGGCCCTGACTTGCTGACGAAACGCTTGGTAAGCGGTATCGGCGATGCACAAGGCATCTCCATGGCTTAAGAGCCATCGCCCCTGCTTGGTTTGTACAACGCAAGGGTCTTGCAGGGTTTGCATCCCGCTTTGTTGAGCCGCCTTGTCGCCCCATAAAAAATCTCGGTTGCCAACCATCCAGTACACAGGGCATCGGTCAGCCATCTGGCGCAAGACAGCGCAACATTGGCGCTCGAAATCGCCTTCGGGGGCCTCCAAAATATCGTCACCCACCCACACTTCAAACAGGTCACCCAAGATGAATAAAGCGTTGGTTTGCAAGCTTTGCATGGCTTGTCGCCATACTTGGAAGGTAGTTTGCTGACTTGCTTGCAGATGCAAATCGGAAATAAAGGTCAGGTGTTGCCAAGCGCTGGCGTCAACGCTTGGCAAATGGGAGAGGGCAGGCTTCATAAAGTTGTCCGCGCTAGCCCAATTGCCAAGGTCATGGCAAAAGCACAGCCTTGTCGAGGATCACATCTTCTTTAGGTACATCGTCATGAAAACCTTTGCGGCCTGTTTTGACTTTGCAAATAGCGTCCACCACCTCGGTGCCTGCAACAACTTTGGCAAACACCGCATAGCCCCAACCGCTGCCAGTGGGTGCTGAGTGGTTAAGGAAGTCGTTGTCTTTCAAATTGATGAAGAACTGCGAAGTGGCAGAGTGGGGGTCGCTGGTGCGCGCCATGGCAACGGTGTAGCAGTCATTGGTCAGGCCATTGTTGGCTTCGTTTTCCAACTTTTCACCGGTCTTTTTTTCTTTCATGCCTGCCGACATGCCACCGCCTTGCACCATAAAGCCTGGAATGACACGGTGAAAAATAGTTTCGTCGTAATGCCCGCTTTCCACATAAGCCAAAAAATTGGCAACTGACTTTGGCGCTTTGTCCGCATCAAGCTCCAACGTGATGACACCATGGTCTTGTATGTGCAGTTCAACTTGAGGGTTTGACATGGATCTATTTAACTAAAGAGGCAGATTGAATCACCACCTGGGTTTGAGGAACATCGCTGGGGAAGGGGCCACCCGCGCCCGTAGGGCTCAGTTTGATTTTGTTGACCACTTCCATGCCACTGACCACTTTGCCAAAGGCCACATAGCCCCAGCCTTGTCCAGAAGGGGTTGAATGGTTGAGAAAGTCGTTGTTGTTGACGTTGATGAAAAACTGCGAACTGGCCGAGTGTGGGTTGTTGGTACGAGCCATGGCGATAGTGCCGACGGTGTTGGTCGGGCCATTCTTGGCTTTGACCTCGGCACCCTCGTGCTTGATAGATGGTCGGGTAGGTTTTTCCATGTAGCGAGCGTCATAGCCGCCACCTTGGATCATGAAGTTATTGATGACACGGTGAAAAATCAAGCCGTTGTAATGGCCGTCTCGCACATAAGTCAAAAAATTCTCTACGGTGTTGGGTGCTTTGTCGGGGTACAACTCAATCACAAACTCCCCCGCGCTGGTGGTGAATTTGACTTGAGGAGCGGGCGTTTGTGCTTGTGCAAAACCAATGGAGGCAAGAGCCAGGGCCAAGCCTAGCAAGTAGCGACGAAGAATCATGGGGAGGTGTTGAGGGTTGGTTGAAGAACAGGGTCGAGGGCCAGCATTTTTTGCTGAGGTGATATGGCGGCTGCAGGGTCGAGTTCGGCAGATTTGGCGAAGGACTGACGTGCCAAGTGCAGCAATATATCGCCCATGTTTTCATGGGCAGTGGCGTAGCTGGGGTTGTTGCGCAAGGCGTTCTCAAAAGCCAATTTGGCCTGCCCTAAGTTACCGCGGGCGGCGTACATCACGCCAAGGTTGTTTTGTACTTCGGCAAGCTCTGGGTAGTCTTGCGCCAAGTCCTCATAAACCACGAAGGCTTCATCGCTACGTTGGAGTTGTTCTAGCAAGCGGGCACGCCAAAAACGCATTTGTGGGTCGCGTGGCCGCTCTTGCAAATACGCGTCGATCTCCTTTAGGGCTAGGTCCCATTTGCGTTGACCCATGGCTTTTTGCACTTCAACATGGGGTGTGCCTTTGAGTTGCAAGGTACTCGAAGTTTGCGCCTGCACACCCACCGTGGCTGTCAGTAACAGACAAAGCAAGCCTGCACCCCAAGCTGGACAAAGTGAAACAAAGCAACGTAGGGAGGATCGTGGCATACACAGTAATGGATCGATATACTGCGGTCATTGTAGTAGAGAGTTTTTCTAAGTCTTTTGTCAGTCTTGCCTTGCCGCAAGCGCCGTTTATTTCACCATGACCATCCGCATTTACAGCACCCTAACCCGTGCGTTGGAAAACTTGACGCCGCTAACACCCGGACAGGTGCGCATGTATGTTTGCGGTATGACGGTTTATGACTTGTGCCACCTTGGTCACGCGCGTTCCATGGTGGC
>CAMDIP010000131.1 GCA_945899335.1 Bordetella parapertussis | reverse complement strand
AAAGCACCGCGCCAGCTTTTGGCCAAGGGTGTGCGAGCAGTTGAAACAATGACAGCGTTGGTCATGGTGAGTCCTTAATTGAATGATTTGCCGTCTGCGACCAAACGGGCCAGCAAGGGAGCGGGTTGCCAGAATTTGGCGTCGTCGTGTGGGTTTTGGGCAAAGCGGTGCATGGCTTGCACCACATTGAAGAGCCCAAACTGGTCGGCGTAATTCATGGGGCCACCACGGTAGATGGGGAAGCCATAGCCGGTGATGTAGACCATATCGATATCACTGGCTCGCGCTGCAATGCCCTCTTCCAAGATGAAAGCGGCTTCGTTGACCAGCGAAAAAACCAAGCGCTGAACGATTTCGTCATCGCTGATTTTGCGAGCGGGGACGCCAAGCGATGTGCGGTGCTTGGCGATCATGTCCTCCACCTCTTTGTTGGGGATGGCGTCGCGCTTGCCGGGCAGGTAGTCATACCAGCCCATGCCCACTTTTTGACCAAAACGGCCCAGTTCACACAACAGATCGGCGGTTTTGCTGTACTTCAGGTCGGGTTTTTCCACATAACGGCGCTTGCGAATCGCCCAGCCAATGTCGTTACCGGCCAAGTCGCCCATGCGGAATGGACCCATGGCGAAACCGAACTTTTCAACTGCCCTGTCCACCTGCTGCGGTGTGCAGCCTTCTTCGATGAGAAAACCGGCTTGGCGGCTGTACTGCTCGATCATGCGGTTGCCAATGAAGCCATCGCACACGCCTGACACCACCGCGGTTTTCTTGATCTTCTTGGCCACACCCATGACGGTGGCCATCACGTCTTTGGCTGTGGCCGCGCCGCGCACCACTTCCAGCAGTTTCATTACATTGGCGGGGCTGAAAAAGTGCAAACCCACGACGTCTTGCGGACGTTGGGTGAAAGCCGCAATGGCGTTGACATCCAAGGTGGATGTATTGGACGCCAAAATCGCGCCGGGCTTCATCACCTCGTCGAGCCTTTTGAACACGGTTTCTTTGACGCCCATTTCCTCAAACACAGCTTCAATGACCAGGTCAGCGTCTTTCAAATCCTCGTAATTCAGGGTTGAGGTCAACAAAGCCATGCGTTGTGCCAGTTTGTCTTCTTTCAACTTGCCCTTTTTCACTTGGGCTTGGTAGTTTTTTTCGATGATGGCCAAGCCTTTGTCCAAGGCTTCTTGTTTCATCTCTAAGATCTTGACGGGAATGCCCGCGTTGAGGAAGTTCATGCTGATGCCACCACCCATGGTGCCTGCACCAATGACGGCCACGCTTTTGATTTCGCGCACTGGTGTGTCGGAGGGCACATCGGCGATTTTGGTGGTTGCACGTTGCGCCACAAACAAATGGCGCAAAGCGCGGGACTCAGGGGTCCACATCAGGTTGGTGAAGATTTCGCGTTCGGCATCCATGGCTTGGTCGAACTTCATCTTGGTGGCGTTTTGCACCGCCTCAATGCATTTCAGGGGCGCGGGGTATTTGCCCTTGGTCATGCCGTTGACCATATTGGTGGTGAATTTAAAGAAAGCGTCCGCGTTAGGGTGTTTGCAAGGCAAGTCCCGCACGCGTGGCAAAGGCGAGGTTCCCACCACGCTTCGTGCAAACGCCATGGCCTCATCCATCAAGGTGGCGGCGCTGGTGGCCATTTGGTCGAACAGTTTTTGGCCGGGCAACATGGCCAGCATCTCGCTCTTGATGGGCTCGCCGCTCACGATCATGTTCAGGGCCGGTTCCACGCCCAACACGCGGGGCAAGCGCTGCGTACCACCAGCGCCAGGGATGAGGCCGAGCTTGACTTCAGGCAATGCCACATCGGTGCCAGGTGCAGCAATGCGGTAATGGCAACCCAGTGCCAACTCTAAGCCGCCGCCCATGACCACAGTGTGAATCGCAGCGACTACCGGTTTGCTGGCGTTTTCAATCGCACTGATGAGGGTGAGCAAATGCGGTTCTTGAATGGCTTTGGGTGAACCAAACTCTTTGATATCGGCGCCGCCAGAGAAGGCCTTGCCTGCACCCGTGACGACCACAGCTTTCACCGCGTCGTCGGCCATGGCTTTTTCTAGCCCTTGCAAGAACGCTTGTCGGGTGGCCAAACCCAGTCCGTTGACAGGTGGGTTGTTCAAGGTAATCACGGCAACGTCGCCGTGGACTGAGTAGTCAGCGCTCATAGAAATTCCTTGTCAGAAGCGTGTGGAGAGATAAAAAAGAACGATCGTACTATTTTATACCTCTAACCATTCCTTGCGTATAGCGGCGTTTGCCCGCAAGGCATCTGGGGTGCCGTCAAACACCATGCTGCCGTGGCCCATCACCAAAGCGCGGTCGGAGATTTGCATGGCAATAGTGAGCTTTTGTTCAATCAGCAAAACCGATACCCCGCGGTTGCGCAACTCCCGCAAAAACTGACCTACGAGCTCAACAATTTTTGGAGCCAAACCCTCGGTGGGCTCGTCGATGATGATCAGTTCGGGGTCGCCCATCAGGCTGCGGCACAGGGTCAGCATTTGCTGCTCACCACCCGAAAGCACACCGGCCTCGGTATGCTGGCGCTCACGCAAACGCGGAAACAAGTTGTACATGTCTTCAAAATCCCAGCGGCCTTGGGGTTTATCACCCTTCAAACCGAGCAAGAGGTTTTGGTGAACCGTTAGCTTAGGAAAAATGTCCCGGTTTTCAGGCACATAGCCCAAACCTAAGTGGGCAATCTCGAAGGGCTTGCGACCCACGATTTGCTGGCCCAGCCAATCGACACTGCCTTGGGCATCCACCAGCCCCATGATGGCTTTGGCGGTGGTCGAGCGCCCAGAGCCATTGCGACCCAGCAGCGCCACGATTTCGCCTTTTCCCACCGAAAAGCTCACGCCATGCAAGACATGGCTTTTGCCGTAGTAGGCGTGGAGGTCTTTGACTTGCAACATTCAGTGGTCCTCTTGCAAACTGCCCAAATAGGCCTCTTGCACCAAGGCGTTGGCGCGGACTTTGTCGGGGGTGTCAAAAGCGATGATCTCGCCATACACCAGCACCGCGATTTTGTCAGCCAAGCCAAACACCACGCCCATGTCATGCTCCACCGCGAGCAAGGTTTTGCCTTGAGTGACTTCTTTGATCAGTCCAATAAAGCGCTCGGTTTCGCTGTTGTTCATGCCCGCCGTTGGCTCATCGAGCAACACCACCTCGGCGCCACCGGCCATGGTGATGCCAATTTCCAAAGCGCGTTGCTCTGCATAGGTGAGGTTCATGGCGAGCGTGTCGCGTTTGGCGCTCAAGCGAATGCGCTGCATCCAGCTCTCGGCCAACTGGTTGGCGTCTTTCAAATTACCCAAGAACGACCAAAAGCTGTAGCGGTGGCCCAAGCTCCACAGCACCGCGCAGCGCAGGTTTTCAAACACGCTGAGCTTGGGAAAAATATTGGTAATTTGAAAACTGCGCGACAAACCCAAGCGGTTGATCTCAAAGGGCTTGAGGCCATCAATGCGCTGCCCTTTCAGGCTGATGCTGCCGGCGCTTGGCGCGAATCGTCCGCTGATGAGGTTGAACAACGTGGACTTGCCCGCGCCGTTAGGTCCAATGATGGCCACACGTTCACCAGCCGTCACTTGTAAATCGACGCCACGGATGATTTCGGTCTTGCCAAATTGCTTGGTTAAGCCTTGAAGCTCTAGCGAGAACGCGCTCATGAGGCCTCCTTGGCTTGTTGAGCAGCAGCCATGTCTGTTTGAATCTCTCCCCAAATCAGGGCAAAGCGGCGACGCACCGTTTCAAACACCAGCAAACCGATGGCGAGCAAGGCCACTGAGACGCCCCATGTTGTTGCGCTGTCGGTATGGAGCACCCACCCAGCAAAAGGCAGTTCTGGGCCATTGGCGGCATCTAGTTGCAAGTGGTAAATCATCTCAACCAACGCGCCTGCACCCGCCAACATCAAAGCCATGGCCACAGCCAAACCTGCATAAAAGGGCAGCAAACGCTTCAATGCGCCGGTTTTGGCAATCCTAAGGTTCATCATGATCAAGCCTGCCAAACCACCAGGGGCATAGACCACCATGAACAAAAACACCAAGCCAAGGTAGAGTAACCAAGCCTTGGTGATTTCAGACAGCAGCACAAAGGCTAGCACCATCAAAATGCCGCCCAAAATAGGGCCAAAGAAAAACGTTGCGCCACCTAAAAAGGTAAACAACAAATAAGAACCCGAACGAGCAGGACCTACCACTTCTGCAGTAACGATTTCAAAATTGATGGCACCCAAGCCGCCTGCAATACCTGCAAAAAAACCGGCGATGATGAAGGCGCGGTAACGCACTTGCTGGGTGTTGTAGCCCACAAATTCCACGCGTTCAGGGTTGTCACGCACCGCATTCAAGATGCGCCCCAAGGGGGTTTGGGTCAAGGCGTACAACAGCACCACCGACACAAAGGTGTAAAAAGCAATCAGGTAGTAGACCTGCCGCTGCGGACCAAAGGTGATACCCATGAAAGCCTCACCCACCACACGGTTGGCAGACACGCCCGCCTCGCCACCGAAAAATTCGGAGAACATCAGCGACATGGCAAACACCAACTCGGCCATGCCCAGCGTGATCATGGAGAACGTGGTGCCCGATTTTTTGGTGGTCACATAGCCCAGCAAAAT
>CAMDIP010000130.1 GCA_945899335.1 Bordetella parapertussis | reverse complement strand
GCAGCAGCAGCGATACACCCTCGGTTCTGCGTGAGAAGGTCACCTCCAAAGGGGGCACCACCTACGCCGCTCTGACGGTGATGCAAGACCTTGGCCTGCACGCCATCATGGTGCAAGCCATGCAAGCCGCTCACGACAGAGCACAAAGTCTGGGCGAAGAGTTGGGCGGGTAAAAATCAATACAAGCCGCAAGCCACACCGGCAAACACCGTGGCGCCCAGCCAATGGTTCATGCGAAAGGCCTTGAAACAACCCTCGCGCTCGCGCTTGTAAATCATGCCGAAATGCCACATGGCTTGAAATGCGGCGATCTCCATGGCAAACCAAAGCGGCCAACCCAAGCCAAAGCTTTGCAACAACACCAAGCTGCCCAACAAGTACACCGCATAAAACAGCAGCACCGCCCACACATCAAAGCGGCCTAAGGTGATGGCCGAGGTTTTCATGCCTATGCGCAAGTCGTCATCGCGGTCAACCATGGCGTATTCGGTGTCGTAAGCCAACACCCAAAACAGGTTGACTGCCAACAAGCCCCACGCCACAGGGGGCACCGCTTCCCACACACCTTGCAGGGTAAGGGGGCCACCGTTGACTGCGGCAAACGCCATGGGAATGCCAAAGCTGAAAGCCACACCCAGCACGGCTTGCGGCATGGCCACAATCCGCTTGGCATAAGGGTAGATGAGCGTGACCGTCAAAGCCACGAACGACCACACCACCGTCACCGCGTTGGTGGTGAGTACCAAAGCAAACGCAAAAAAGGCCAGTACCGCGCCTGCGGTCAGCGCTTGTTTGACCGACAGCGCCCCCGAGGTGACGGGGCGATTGGCGGTGCGTTTGACGTGCTTGTCGAAGTCGCGGTCCGCCACATCATTCACGCAACACCCCGCGCTGCGCATCAGAAAAGTACCCAACACAAACACCACCAGCAAATGCCAACCAGGGAAGCCGCCGCTTGCCAACCACAATGCGCTGAGCGTGGGCCACAGCAGCAGCAACCAGCCCGCTGGGCGGTTGAAGCGAATCAGGTCAAGGTAAAGCGCCAGCGCAGAGCGCGGCGGTTCAAGCGGTGTGGGATCGTTCATGGCGAGGGAAATCAGCCTCAGGTGAGTCGATGCACGCCTGGCAACTCGCTGGCGACGATGGCGTTGCGCAGGGCGGCGATGGCTTCATAACGGGTGAAACTGCGCCGCCACGCCAGCACCACACGCCGCGATGGCGGCTCATCGTCGCCTTCGACGATGGGCAAGTAGCGCACATAGGTGTCGAGGTTTTTTTTCTTTTTGATGGGCGATAACAAAGCGTCTTTGGGGACGCTTAAACGCGGCACCACCGTTACGCCCATGCCCGCGGCCACCATGTGTTTGATGGTTTCAAGCGATGAGCCTTCAAAGCTTTTGCGTATGCCCTCGGCGTCGCTGGAAAAGCGGGCGAATTCGGGACAGACCTCCAGCACGTGGTCGCGAAAGCAGTGGCCATTGCCCAAGAGCAACATGGTCTCGGCTTTCAACTCGGTGGCGCTGATGCTGTCGCGCGTGGACAGCGGGTGGTTACTGGGCAAAGCGGCCATGAAGGGTTCGTCGTAGAGCTGCGCCACCGCCAAGCCCGCATCCGGAAAGGGCTCGGCCATGATGGCGCAATCTATTTCACCTGTGCGCAGCATCTCCAATAGCTTGACGGTGAAATTTTCTTGCAGCATCAAGGGCATCTGGGGCGACATGTCGATGCTGTGTCTTACCAACTCGGGCAGCAAATACGGCGCGATCGTGTAAATCACGCCCAAGCGCAAGGGGCCAGACAAAGGGTCTTTGCCGCGCTTGGCGGTTTCTTTGATGCTGGCAGTTTGGTCCAGAACGCTTTGCGCTTGGCGCACGATTTCTTCGCCCAAAGGCGTGACCGTCACTTCGTTGGCGTTGCGCTCGAAGAGTTTGACCTGCAACTCTTCCTCTAGGTTTTTGATGCCTACCGACAACGTAGGCTGCGAGACAAAGCAAGCCTCGGCAGCGCGGCCAAAGTGCTTTTCGCGGGCCACAGCGACGATGTATTTCAATTCGGTGAGCGTCATGGGTTCAGGCTTTGAGAAAGTCGGATTTTCCACCCAACCAGCGCTCGACGTGGCGAGCGGCCAGTTCAGGGTAGCCGTCCAACATGCGAGGTGCCAACTTTTGGGCCCAAGCCAAGAGCTCGGTGTCCACGCTCAGGTCGGCAAAACGCAAGAGCGCCGCGCCGGATTGTCGGGACCCCAAAAACTCGCCGGGGCCTCGGATGTCGAGGTCGCGCCGCGCAATCTCGAAGCCATCGTTCGTCTCGGCCATGGCGCGCAGGCGCTCGCGGGCGGTGTCGCTCAAGCGCCCATGCTCGCCCAAGCTGAACAACAACACACAGGCCGAGGCCGCCGCTCCACGGCCAACACGGCCGCGCAACTGGTGCAACTGGCTCAAGCCAAAACGCTCGGCGTGTTCAATCACCATCAACGAGGCATTGGACACGTCCACCCCCACTTCGATGACGGTGGTGCTGACCAACACGCCCATTTGCCCTTGCACAAACAGCGACATCACCGCCTTCTTTTCTACTTGCGGCATGCGCGAGTGAAGCAAGCCCACCATCACGCCGGGGAGCGCCTCGCACAGGGCTTGGTGGGTGTCGGTGGCGTTGCGCAAATCGAGCGCTTCGCTTTCTTCAATCAAGGGGCAGACCCAGTAGATTTGTCGCCCCTCTTGCAACTGAGCGCGGATACGCTCGACCACCTCGTCGCGACGCGTGTCAGCCACCAGCTTGGTGACGATGGGCGTGCGGCCTGGGGGCAACTCATCAATGGTCGACACATCGAGGTCGGCGTAATAGCTCATGGCCAAGGTGCGCGGAATGGGCGTGGCGCTCATCATCAACAAATGCGGTTCTTGGGCCTGTGCGCTGGGCGAGCCAAAGGTGTCTGCGTCCGAGAGTTTTTGCCGCAAGGCCAGCCTCTGCGCCACACCAAAGCGGTGTTGCTCATCGATGATGGCCAGCCCTAAATTTTTGAAATGCACCTTGTCTTGAATGACGGCATGGGTGCCCACCACCAGTGCGGCTTGGCCACTGGCCACCAGGGCCAGCATGGCGTCGCGTTCTTTTTTCTTTTGGCTGCCGGTCAGCCAAGCCACTTGCAAGCCCAGCGGTGTCAGCACAGGTTCTAGCCAGCCAATCAGTTTTCGGAAATGCTGCTCAGCCAAGATTTCGGTGGGCGCCATCAAAGCGCATTGCCAACCCGCATCGATGCACTGCGCGGCAGCAAGCGCCGCCACCACGGTTTTGCCAGAACCGACATCGCCTTGCAGCAAGCGGTGCATGGGCACGGCACGCGCCACGTCGTTGGCAACTTCGCCCACCACACGTTGCTGTGCGCTGGTCAGCTGAAACGGCAATGCAGCATAGAGCTGCGCCAGCACACCTTGCGGGCTGTGGCTGTGCTGCAGCAGCGGGGCATTCAGCAACTGTCGCTCGCGTTTGGCCTGCAACTGCGAGAGCTGCTGCGCCAGCAGCTCCTCGGCTTTCAAACGCTGCCAAGCCGCGTGGGTGTGGTCTTCCAACTGCGCCAAAGAGACGCTGGGCGCGGGGTGGTGCAAAAACTGTAATGCTTGCGCCAAGCCCCAGCTGTGCGGTGGCAAGTGCTGCGCGGGAATGGTTTCGTTGAATGCCGCGCTTCGCAAGGCCTGCGCCAAACCGCCTTGCACCGCTTTGCGAATATAGGCTTGCGGCAGCTCGGCACTGCTGGGGTACACAGGCGTCAAAGCGGTGGCCAACACGCCTCCTGCGGCTTGGACGGTCGGGTGCATCATGGTGCGGCCCATGAAGCCGCCGCGCACCTCGCCACGCAAGCGCACTTGACGGCCCACTTCCAAGGCCTTTTGCATATTCGGGTAAAAGTTGAAAAATCGCAGGGTGCAGGTGTCGCTGCCATCGTCCACCACCGCTTGCAGTTGGCGGCGCGGTTTGAACACCACATTGCAGCTTTTCACCACCGCTTCGATTTGCACCACCTCGCCGTCGCGGGTGTCAGCAAGCTTGACCAACTGGGTTTCGTCTTCGTAGCGAAAAGGCAGGTGCAACGCTAAATCAACGGGTCGCAACAAGCCCATTTTGCGCAAGGCTTTTTGCGGTGCGCTCAGGGGCTTGGCCGCTGCTGGCGCTGTGGGCTCAGATACTTGAGCGCCAGCCATGCAAGACCATTTCCAACACCTTGATGAGCAAGATCACCACCATGGGCGACAAGTCCAAGCCAGCTACCGTGGGCAAAAAGCGGCGAACGGGGCGCAGCAAAGGTTCGACCAAGCTTTGCAACCAGTAGACCGTGGCGTCATCCACCCTAAGCCAGGATACAAAGATAGACACCACCACCAACCAAAACATGCCTGACAACACCAAGCCCAGCAGGTCCAGCAAAGCGCCAATCAACACAGCCACAGGGTTCAAGCTCGCACCAAACAGCAAAGCAATCACGGCGGCTTGCAACAGCATCACCAAGAATGCTGCCACCAAACTGCCCAGATCGATACGCCCCGCCTTGGGCAAGATGCGCCGCAGGGGCAGCACCAGCCAGTCGGTCAAGCCCACCACCCACGCGCCAGCACTGTTGCCTAAGCCCACACGCAGGCCCAGCCACAACATATAGGCTCG
>CAMDIP010000129.1 GCA_945899335.1 Bordetella parapertussis | reverse complement strand
CATACGCAACACAAAATGCTCGTCCACCACGATGTTTTTGGAATAACCGCCGTAGGTGAAGCCGCCTGGGTCGACGCTAGCGGCGTTATAGGTGCCGGTGACACCTTTGAGGCAATACTGCTCTAAATCGACTGCGCAGGAACTGCAGGTGTGACAGGAGTTGACAAAGCAGCCAACCGCTACTTTTTGGCCTAGCTTGAATTTTTTGACTTCAGCGCCCACCGCATTGACCGTACCCACAATTTCGTGGCCTGGCACCAGCGGGTAGTTGCTGCGCCCCCAGTCGTTTTTGGCGAAATGCAAATCGGTGTGACACACGCCGCAAAAAGCAATGTCGATGCCCACATCTTTAGGGCCAATGCTTCTGCGCTGTATGTGGTGGGGGACCAAGTCTTGGTCGCTGGAGAGGGCTGCAAAGCAAGAAGTTTGTGCCAAGGTGTTGCCCCTTTAGAGTTAAATAACTGTAAAAAAATTATAGCCATCACCTTTTATGGGGCTAAATAACCTCTGGAGTGAGCGCTTGTATGGCTTGGTAGTTGGTCAGAAACACTTGGCCATGAAGATGTTGTAAGAAACCGGTGGTGTTGAGTTTGTCCATCACCGGCCCTTTGATTTCCGAGAAGTGCAGGGCGATGCCCGAGTCTTTCAAGCGGCTTGCTATGGTCTCTAAGCTTTCCAAAGCACTGGCGTCGATGTCATTGACTGCCGAGCATTGCAACAGCACATGTTGCAGCTCAGGGCGTGAGGCTACTTCGGCGTTGATGCGGTCTTCCACCCCCCGTGCATTGGCAAAAAACAGGCTGGCATCCACCCGCAGGCACACCAGTTTGGGGCTGACCAACACATCGTGGCGCAGCACATTGCGAAAATGCTCAGTGCCTGGCACCAAACCCACAATGGCGATGTGCGGACGGCTGGCGCGAAACAAAAACAGCGCCAAAGACACCACCACGCCCATGACCAAACCGCTTTCAACACCCACCAGCAAGGTGGCCAGCAAGGTGGTGGCGACTGCGATGAAGTCCAACTTGGAAAAGCGCCAAGTGGATTTCAACATGCCAAAGTCCACCAACGACAACACAGCCACGATGATGGTGGCTGCCAAAGTGGCTTGCGGCAGGTAAAACAAAGCAGGCGTTAAAAACAGTGATGCCAAGGTGATGCCCACTGCCGTGTAAACACCTGCGGCAGGCGTGACCGCACCCGCGTCAAAGTTCACCACCGAGCGGGCAAAACCACCCGTCACCGGAAAACCACCCGTGAAAGCGGCAGACAAATTGCTGGCACCCAAGGCGACCAACTCTTGGTCGGGCTCAATCCGCTGGCGGCGTTTGGCGGCCAAGGTTTGGCCCACCGACACCGACTCCACAAAACCCACCACGCTGATGAGCAGCGCTGGCACCAAGAGTTCTTGCCACAAGGCCAAGTCCCAAAGCGGTGCGGTGATGGGTGGCAAGCCTTGGGGCACAGTGCCCACCAGTTTCATGCCTTGGCCTTGCCAATCCAAGCCCCAAGCCAACACGGTGGTCAAGGCAATGGCTGCCACGGGGCCTGCCTTGGCCAGCACATCGGCGAGTTTGGGTTTCAAACCCGCTGAGATGAGCACAGGCTTCAAGCCCTTGCGCACCCAAAACAAAAACGCGGTGGCGGCGATACCGACGCCCAGCGTCAGCAGATGAATGTTTGAGGCTTGGTGCAGCAGAGATGACAGCAGCTCCACAAAATTGTGTCCCTCGGCTTTCACGCCCATGAGGGTTTTCATTTGGCTGAGCGCTATCAGTAAACCCGAGGCGGAGATGAAGCCCGAGATGACCGGATGGCTTAAAAAGTTAGCCAAAAATCCCAAGCGCAGCAAACCCATGATCAGCAACATGCCGCCCGACAAAAACGCCAAGGTCATCGCCACTTGCCAATAGGCATGGGTGCCGGCGGCGGCGTGTTCGGCCACCGCAGCAGCGGTCATCAGCGACACCACCGCCACGGGACCCACGGCCAACACGCGGCTGCTGCCCAGCACCGCGTACAGCAACAAGGGCGCCACGCTGGCGTACAAACCCACCTCGGCTGGCAGACCCGCCAGTAAGGCATAAGCCAAGCTTTGCGGGATCAGCATGATGGTGACGATGAGGGCGGCCACCGCGTCGTTGGTGAAGGTTTCGCGGCTGTATCTGCGGCCCCATTCAAGCATGGGCAGGGCAGGCAACCAGCCAGAGCGTTGCTTCATCAACCCACCCTGTAAGTTTTCACGATATTCGCGTTATGGATGAAGTGGCTCATGCGGGGTTGAGTTTGGCTTTGCGGGGAGCGTGAATGAATCGGTCCACTAACTCAAAACCCAACATGCCCACCAACATGGCCAACACAAACACCAGTGCTTTGGGCTGACCATCGGCCATGGAGACCAGGGCCGGTCCTGGGCAAAAACCCGCCAAGCCCCAGCCTGCACCAAACATCAAACTACCGATGACCAATTTCTTGTCGATGTCTTCGTTGGTGGGAAAACGCAAAACGCCGCCCAAAAAGGTGGTGGTGCGTTTTTTGGCGACGGTAAAGGCAAACACGCCCACCATGATGGCGCCGCCCATGACCAGTGCGAGTGAGGGGTCCCAATTTCCAAACAAATCGAGGAAGCCAATGACTTTGCCGGGGTCGGTCATGCCCGAGAGCATCAAACCTAGGCCAAAAAGCAGACCGACGATGAATTCAACGACGTGGTGGGTATATTTTTTTTGAATCATGATTTTTTTCCTTAAATAATGGCGAGGTGGCGCATGACATAGACCATGGCAAAGCCAGCACCCATGAAAGACAGGGTGGCGACCAATGAGCGAGGCGAGAGGCGCGACAAACCGCACACCCCGTGGCCGCTGGTGCAACCAGAGGCATAACGGGTGCCGATGCCGACCAGCAAACCCGCGATAACCACCATCATGTCGGTGGCGTCAATGCGCGGCGCGGTGATGTAGTCGGCGGGCACCACGGCATGAAACACCGTAGGAGCGGCAAACAAGCCGAGCAAAAAAGCCACACGCCAAAACGTGTCGCCACCTTTGGGGGGCATGAGACCGCCCAAAATACCGCTGATACCCAAAATCCGCCCATTGAGCAAAATGAACATGGCCGAAGCCACGCCCAAAATTAGGCCTCCGGTGAGGGATGCATAAGGTGTGAAATGTGTCCAATCGATATTCATGTGTTGTCTCCTGCTTGGGGTCTGCAAAATTGCTCAAATAAAACGTTCATGACCGCCAGCGCTTGGGGGCTGGCGATTTGGTAATAGATGCTTTTGCCGTCGCGGCGGGTGGTGACCAACTCTTCGTCACGCAAAACAGTGAGTTGCTGCGACAAGGTGGGCTGCACAATGCCTAAGATTTCTTCCAATTCACCCACGCGCTTTTCGCCTTGGGACAGTTGGCACAGCAGCATCAGGCGGTCGGGGTTGGAGAGCACTTTCATCATCTGACATGCCTTGCCAGCTGAAGTTTTCATTTTTTCGAGGTCTAAGGTGGTGGTGTCCATAAGCAGTTTTTCTGTTTTAGATCAAGAATATGCGAAAAGTATATTGACAAACAATATATATGTCAATATATTATTGAAAATCTAACTGAAAAGGAATTTGAGATGACCGCAGCCACTGTCTGCCCACACGTTCACGGCATTTTTGACCCCGAAACCTGGACCGTCACCTATGTGGTTTACGAAAAACCAGGCTCTGCCTGCGCCATCATCGACTCGGTGTTGGACTATGACCCCAAGTCAGGCCGCACCAGCCACAAGTCCGCCGACAAAGTGATCGAATTTGTCAAAACCAACAACCTCAAGGTCGAGTGGATTTTGGAAACCCATGCCCATGCCGACCACCTGAGCGCTGCGCCTTATTTGAAACAGCACTTGGGCGGCAAAACTGCCATTGGCGACCATATCAGCGGTGTGCAAAAAGTCTTTAAAGGCATCTTCAACTTGGAAGCCAGCTTCAAAATGGACGGCTCGCAGTTCGACCATTTGTTTGCCGATGGTGACGCCATCCAAGTGGGCGATTTGACCGGCCACACCATATATGTGCCGGGCCATACGCCTGCTTGCGTGGCCTACCAGTTTGGTGATGCGGTGTTTGTGGGTGACACCCTGTTCATGCCCGATGTAGGCACGGCCCGCTGCGACTTCCCCGGAGGAGATGCCAAAACCTTGTATGCCTCTACCCGCAAAATTTTGAGCTTACCGCCCGAGACGCGTTTGTTCATGTGCCACGACTACCCGCCCAATGATCGCCCCGTGAATTTCGAGACCACCGTGGCCGAGCAAAAAGCTAAAAACGTCCATGTGCATGACGGCATCAGCGAAGCCGAGTTTGTCGAGATGCGCACCCAGCGTGACGCCACCTTGGAAATGCCGGTGCTCATACTGCCTGCGGTGCAAATCAACATCCGCGCGGGCGAGTTGCCACCCAAAGAAGACAACGGCATTGCCTACGCCAAAATTCCTTTGAATGCTCTTTGAAGGTCAACCCACCATGAACCCTCTGCACTTGGTTTGCCCCCATTGCAACGCCACCAACCGCGTGCCGTCGGACAAATTGCAAGCCGAGTTGAACTGCGGTAAATGCCATCAGGCCTTGTTGACGGCCCACCCCGACAACCTTGGTGAAACCGCGTTCAACGCGCAGTTGGCCAAAAGTGAATTACCCACGG
>CAMDIP010000128.1 GCA_945899335.1 Bordetella parapertussis | reverse complement strand
TGGTTTTGCAGGTCGTCGCCCCCAGGGTTGGAGGTGCGGCACAGCAAAAACGCGCCTTTGCCGTGGTATTTCAAATAGGGTGCCACCGAGTCAAAGCCCATGAAGGGGGAGAGCGTCACAGCGTCTGCGCCATAGCGCTCAAAAGCTTCGATAGCGTATTGTTCTGCGGTGTTGCCGATATCGCCACGTTTGGCGTCCAAGATGATGGGCACTTGCGGCGCGGTATGGCGCATATGCGCGATCAAGCGTTCCAGTTGCGCTTCAGCGCGGTGCGCTGAAAAGTAGGCGATTTGCGGTTTGAAGGCACACACCACGTCGTGGGTAGCGTCCACGATATGGGCGCAAAAATCGAAGATATGCGAGGCATCTTGCCCCAAGTGGGCGGGGAATTTGCGGGGGTCTGGGTCCAATCCCACGCACAGCAAAGACTGATGCGAGGCTTGGGCGGCGGCAAGTTGTTCCAAAAAAGTCATGCCCCATTGTAGAAAGGGCGCAGCCAGTAGCATTGCCCCATGCCTAGACTCTCTCGCCAACACCTGCTGATGCTGATTTTTCTCACTTTGGTGTGGGGCAGCAACTGGCCTGTTATGAAAATGGGCGTGAGCGGTTACCCACCCCTGACCTTTCGCACTTGGTGCCTGCTGTTTGGTTGGCCGGTCATTGGCTTGGTGCTGTGGCGCATGAAAGTGCCTTTTCATGTGCCCAAAGCGCAGTGGCGCGAGTTGTTCACCCTTTCTTTTTTCAATATGTTCATGTGGTACGGCTTGGTCATCGTGGCTTTGGCCTCGCTCTCCAGTGGCCGCGCCGCCATCTTGGGCTACACCATGCCGATTTTTTCAGCGTTATGGGGTGTGCTCTTTTTTCACACGCCATTGCGACTGCGCGGTTGGCTGGGTGTGGCCAGTGCTGCCATGGCGGCCCTGTTGCTGCTGTGGCATGAGGTGAGCGTGCTCAGCGGGCACCCGTTGGGTGTGCTGCTGATTTTGTTGGCGGCCGCATCGTGGGGCTATGGCACACAACGGATGCGCCACACCACGGCAACGGTGGCCACCCTTACCTTGGCGTTTTGGATGACGGGCTTGACCACCGTGGTGATGTGCGTGTTGTCGTGGGTATTCGAGCCCTACCCTTGGGTCATGCCCAGCGAGCGTGTGTGGTGGGCGATTGCCTACAACGCGATTGGCGTGTTTGGTTTTGCACAACCAGCTTGGCTGATCTTGGCGCGCAATTTGCCGCCGCTGGCATCCACCTTGAGTGTGATGTTCATCCCTGTGCTGGGCGCTTTCAGCGGTGCGTGGTGGTTGGGTGAGCAGCTGCATTGGCAAGACCTGGTCGCGGTTTTGCTGATTGTGGTGGCGATTGCCTCGGTGTTATGGCCGGCGCGTGAGACTGTGCGCCAAGCATAAATCGGCCCACGCCTTGGCCTTGTCTAGCGGGGTGCGCAACAAAGACTGCGGGTGGTAAGTCACCACCAGCGGCGTGTTGGCAAAGCGATGCACCTGACCGCGCAGCTTGCCCAAGGGTTGCGTGGCAAGTTCTGCAGAGGTCGCCGTCAACACGCTTTGCACCGCCCATCGGCCCATGGCAACAATGACTTGCGGTTGCAGCAAAGCTACTTGGCGCTCAAGGTAAACGCGGCATTGCGACAGCTCCTGCGCAAGGGGGTTACGTTGCGCAGGGGCGCGGCATTTCAGCACTGGCACCACCGTGGCGACCATTTGGCCAGCGGCAGCTTGGCGAGTCATGCCCAAAGCCAGCAGCATGGCATCGAACAGTTCACCTTCGGTATTGACAAACAGTTCGCCCATACGCTCTTCTTCTTCGCTGGGCGGGTCGGTGATGATGAGCCAATCGGTTGCGGGCGGTTGCTTTAATGGGCCGGCGTTGCAAAACACGCTGCGTTGGCGCGTTTCGCACAGGCCGCAGGCTTGGCATTGGCTGGCAGCGTTTTGCAGCGCAGCCCAGTCCATCTCGGCCAAACCCTCAGGCATAGCTTTCAGCTCAACCGCGGTTGTGGCTGTCAAGGAGGCCACTGCGGGCGGGGTTGCCGATTGAGGCACTCGCGCCAAGGGCCGCGCAACAGGTGGGGCTGGAGTTTCTGCGCGAAGGATGGGCTCATGCTGCACCACCGGTTCAGCCGCAGCGTTAGGCTGCCACACGCGAACCCCCATCGCGGCCAGCATGGCGCGTTGTCGGGCATCCAAAGACAGCGTCATGCCAAAACCTTCACCACTGCAAGCCCATGACCACCGCGTCTTCGCGTTGGTTGGAAGACACGGGATAGTAGTTTTTTCGCTCGCCTTGCAGGTTAAAGCCATGGGCTAGGTACAAAGCGATGCCGGCGTTGTTGCTGGCGCGCACCTCAAGCCAAATGGCGTGAACGCCGCGCTCGCGTGACCAGTCGATCAAGGTGCGCAACATATGGCTGCCCCAGCCACGGCGCTGAAACCCCGGGGCCACAGTGATATTGAGCAAATGCAACTCATCAGCACCACGCATGGCCACCAAATAGCCCAGCAGATGTTGGTCTTGAAACCACACCGGCATGTGATAACCCGAGGCGATGGAGTCGACAAAATTGCCTTGCGTCCAAGGGTGTGAGTAAGCGTTTTGTTCCACATTCAACACCAGCGGCAGGTGTTGAGGCGTCATTTGCACAGTACTGGCGCTGTCAAAGTCGGGCGTGGTGGGAAGAGGCAATTTCAAGCGCATGGTGGAGGCACAGTTTAGGCGCTGCGAGAAACGTTTGCAGACGAGCGTTCAGCGCTGGTGAGCGCCACCTTGTCGCGAACATACAGCGGCAAGGCCTCAGCAGGGCTCACGCTTTCACCCCGCGCGTAGGCTTGGGCGGCCACAGTTAGCAAAGCCACGGCTTGCGGCCAAGCTTCAATGGCCACGCCGCCTTGGCTTAAGGTTGATGCAAAGGCTTCTTGGTAGGTCGCGTGTGCGTTGCTGGCCAGCACAAAACCCTGTTCCTGCCAAGCTTCGGGCAAGACCAAGGCCTCTGGTTGGTCTAAAGACGGGGCTTGCAGACAGCGCCAGCCGTCTGGGCCGTCTTCATAAGCCGCCACATAAACCTGACCCATGCGGGCATCGAGCACACTCAGCACCCGAGACGATTGGGGGTTGCTTCGTCGCTTCGCTTCTCCCAATGACGGGCTGCTGCGCGAGGCATGGGCGAGCACCAGCAAGGTATCGATGGGCAACAAGCGCAGGTTTGCACCCAAAGCCAAGCCTTGCGCCACCGCACACGCGGTGCGCAAGCCCGTGAAAGCGCCCGGGCCTCGGCCAAAAGCAATCGCATCCAGTTCTTTTAGGCTCAGTTGCGCCTCATCCAGCAAGCCCATGATGGCGGGGATCAAGGCCGCGGAGGCTTGCGCACCGCCGGCACCTTCATGCGGCCAGCGCTGGTCACCAGCCGACAACGCCAAAGACAAGCGATCGGTGCTGCAATCGATGGCAAGTAGTTTCACAGCGTCACCTTGGAGTGGCTTTTTGAACACCAAACAAAATGCCGCAGGTCACCAGCAGCAAACCAGCGATCAGGGGCCAGTCCAGCGGCTCACCCAACCACCAGACAGCGCCCAATGCAGACAGGCCAGGCACCAAGGAAGTGATCATGGTCGATCGCACCGGCCCGTAGTAGCGAATCATGTGGGTGAAGGTGATACCCGAAATCACGACCGATCCGCCGCCTTGAAACACGGCTTGAAACAATATTTCGCTGATCGGCGCACTGAACAAATGGGTTTGCAGCACACCGCTGGCGCACAACAGCGCATAAATCGGCACAAAACTGAAAAAAGCAAAACAGGTGATGGCAATGATGGCGGGAATGGCTTGTAAGCTGTAGCGGCGGCTCAGCACGCTGTAGGTGGACCAGCAAAACGCCGCCCCCATGAACAACAAATCCCCTTTCCAGACCTCACCACCATCGAGCGCATGAAGCAAGCTGTTGCCCCCGACCAGCAGCCCGCCACCCGTGATGCAGGCCAAGCCCAGCAAGCGGTTGCGGTGCAAACGTTCACCCAACAAAGGAATAGCCAACAGACTGGCCCACAGGGCCAAAGTGCCTGGCATCAGCACCGAGCCATGTGCAGCAGGCGCAAAGAAGAAACCGCTGTAGGCCAGCACCGCGTAAAGCAAGCCGCCAAACACGCCGCAAAGCATGGTGACGCGCCAAGGTAGCGGGGAAAAACCGAAAAATGAACCTGCATGCACTTGCGTCTTGCGCATACCTCGCACCCATACATAGCCCCAAGGCAGCAAGACCACACTGGCACCTACGATGCGCATACAAGCGATATCCAAGGGCAGCAAATGGCCTTGGGCAGAAGCGCGGGCGATAACGATGAAGGCGGTCCATATGACCACCGTGATAACCGCTGCAAGTGCGCCCAAGGTGCGCGGGGGCAGTCTGCGCAGGCGGTGAAATAAAAAAGGCATCAAAGCATTATCTGTGCTGGCGCTTGACTTGGGTTTCATAATCAAGGTATGCGCGTTTTCTTCTCTCTGTTTTTCGTGTACGGTGCAATTGCACCGGTCTATGGGGCCGATGCCTTGCCGCTTAAAGTGGAACAAGCTTTGCGCCAAGCCGCCATTCCCCGCGATGCTTTGAGCGTGGTGGTACTGCCTTTGGGTCCGGGCAATTCCAAGCCAGCACGACTATTGCACCAAGCTGAGGTGCAACGTAACCC
>CAMDIP010000127.1 GCA_945899335.1 Bordetella parapertussis | reverse complement strand
ACCTTAGAGGCCGTGCCTGGTGAGCCTGCCAAACGCCCCTATGAAGTTGCCATGAAATGCTGGGACAAAGGCTTTTATGTCCGCTATGGCGGCGACACGGTTCAGCTCGCTCCACCCTTTATCATCGAAAAAAACCAAATCGACAGTCTGGTTCATGCCCTCGGCGAAGCCTTACAAGAAACCCATTGATTGCCCCTCATGCTTACACGTTTGATCTACATCAGCCGAGCGGTCGGTCCGCAGACCACCACCGTCACCACCCAAATTTTGGAAACAGCACGGGCCTATAACAAGGCGCACAACCTCACTGGCGTGCTGTGTCAAGGCAAAGGTTTGTATGTGCAAGTACTCGAGGGTGAGCGCAGCGTTGTCAACAATCTTTACCGACGCATCGTTGCTGACAACCGGCATAGCCAAACCGAGATCGTCCACTTTGGTGAGGTTGAATCTCGGCAATTCAAAGACTGGGCCATGGCGTTGGTGAACCTCAGCATTGACGACCCCATGGTAGCCATGAAGCACCCAGAGTTTGATCCATACTCCGCCAACAGCACCGCCATCATAGGATTGATCACCGAATTGCTCTCATCGAGTTCGGTTATTCAACATCCTGGCTGAAGCTGATTTATTTGTTGCGGAAATTATCATGACAGTTTTTGCAACTGCCACCGGTTGCACTCACAGCCGCTTTCAAGTCGTCTAACTTGCCGGTTTTGGCAGCAGTACCGAGCTTGACCACTTCAGCTTGCATTTTGTCAGCCGCATCTTTGAATTTAGCGTTGTCCGACCACACCTCTGGCTTGGCCTTGGTATTGCCGCCTTGGTCGGTGCCTTCGCCAAACGCCGTCCATGGCAACTTGGCCATGAACTCCACCACAGCGGCATTGTCGGCAGCAGCCTTGGCGTCAAAAGGAATTTTGCCCTGTGCCATGCCAGCCAAGCGACCGAAATGCGCACCCATCACAGCCAAAGCACTTTGGCGGTATTTGATCGCGTCCTCGGCTTTGGCGAACTGGGCTTGTGCAGGCGACAAACTGAAACTGCCGATGAGTAAGATCGAAGCAATAGAAAGAAATTTCATGAAAGGCCCCTTAAAAAATGTCTACGAAGTTTAGCGTGAAGGTATGGGACTTACCCACACGGGTTTTCCATTGGGGTTTGCTCTTGGCTGTCTGCGGTTCGTTTTACAGCGTGTGGATCGCCGAAGACATGGTTTTGCACAGCCGCTTTGGTTATGCGATTTTGGCGCTGTGCCTGTTCAGGTTGGTGTGGGGCTTCATCGGCGGACATTGGTCGCGCTTTGCGTCATTTGCCCCCTCATGGCGGCGTACGCGAGACTACCTGTCATCCTCCGAGTCCTTTGTTGCGCAGCCTGGTCACAGCCCCTTGGGTGCATGGTCGGTGTATGCCCTGTTGCTGTTTTTGCTGCTGCAAGTCGCCAGCGGCCTGGGCAGCGATGACGATGTGGGATTTAACGGACCGCTCGCACCGCTGCTACCCTCCCAATGGGTGGCTTTGCTCACCCAATACCACGCCGACGTGGGCAAGGGGGTGTTAATGAGCCTCATCGCCTTGCATGTGCTGGCGGTACTTTTTTATACCGTGGTCAAGCGACAAGCCTTGATTCAAGCCATGTGGCACGGTTTTAGGCAGTGGCCTGTTGCCGCCATCGCCACTGTTGATACATGGCGTCGGCGTTTGTGGGCTTTGGCGATATTGGCCTTCGTCGCACTGGGTATCGCCGCCTTGCTGAGGCTTTTGCCTGCTTAAGCACTGCCATTGCAAAGTGCCGTCATTACGAGGCCCACGTTCTGCCGTCATGCATTCGGGCCTGCGCACACCGCGACTATCTGAAACGCACAGGCACGCCCGTGCAAGTCGCCGATTTGGTTAGCCACGATCTGATCGCTGGCGACCGCAACAGGGACATTGACATGGGATTGGTTGCCAAAGGCTTTGCCACCCAAGACCTGCACTTTGCCTTGCGCAGCGACGACCTGATCGCCCAATGGGCGGCGGTCAAAGCGGGGCTGGGCGTGGGCTTTATGGGCGACTATTTGCTGCGCAGCGAGCCATCTGTTCAATTGCTGTTACCCGACTTGGAGTTGCCCCAATTCCCTATGTGGCTCACCGTGCACCGAGAGTTGCAAACCAGCGTACGCATACGCGCTGTGTACGATTTTTTGGCTACCAAGGTGGAAGGTAGCTTGCAGGTTCGGGCTAAGAATTTTTAAGATATGCAATCATAAAACGATTGCAATTTATTAGTTTTTGAGCTATCGTTTGGTCATGAACAGCAAGCACCTCAAAACTCTGAAAACCTTGTTTGCAGTCCCGGCTGCAAGCAATATCAAGTTTTCAGACATTGAGGCGCTAGTGTCTGCTTTGGGGGGTGAAATTCACGAAGGCCAAGGCTCAAGGGTGGCGTTTCACTTGAATGGTGGTGTCAAACATGCTCACCGCCCTCACCCCGGTAAGGAGGCCAAGCAATACCAAGTTCGGGAAATCAAGGAATGGCTCATAGCCATAGGAGTCAAGGAATGAGCAGCATGCACTACAAGGGTTACACCGCTCGCATCGAGTTCGACGAAGCAGATGGTATTTTTTGGGGCAAGGTGCTGGGCTTACCTAGCCACACCAACATCAGCTTTGAAGGCCAAACCGTTGATCAGTTGACCAACGACTTCCACCAAGCCATCGATTTTTATATCGATGACTGCGCCCAAAGTGGCAAAACGGTCCTGAAACCTGCCAGTGGCAAATTGATGCTGCGCGTGGACCCAGAGGTACATAGCGCGGCCCTGATCGCCGCCGAGGCCAACGGCGTCAGCCTCAACCAATGGGCAGCCAAAGTTCTGCGCGATGCTGCGCAGGTTTGATCAATGGCTTTGGTAAACCGTTTTTTCAAAGTCATAGAACAAGGGCAGTGACTTGCTGTCGGCAAAAGGAAAGATTTGCGTCATGTACACCCCTGCTAGACCCGTGGTTTGGTCAACCCAATAGTAAGAGTTGGCCAAACCCGCCCACATCATGCCGCCTGCGGGGCGTCCCGTGGGGGTGGCTTCGTGGTTGATTTGGAAGGCCAAGCTCCAACTTTTGGGAATGCCGGGGAAAAATTCGGCATCGTTGGTCAAAGGAATCGCCGCTTTGAGGTTGTAGACACGGCAGTCGCCCATGTGGTTTAGGCCCAGCGACACCACACCCTCGGGCGTTAACACGCGTTCGCCGCCCAATTGGCCGTAATTGAGCACCATGCGCAAAAACTTCAAATAGTCGCCGACCGTGCCATAGAGGCCGCCGCCGCCCATTTCAAACTCGGGTTGCTGGGGAATTTCAAATGGAAACACCGCCAAGTTGCCATCAGGGCCACGCAGGTGGGTGGTAGCCAAGCGTTTACGCATATCGTCGTCGATATGAAACGCGGTGCTGCTCATATCCAGTGGGTCAAACAGGTTGTGCTTCAAGTATTGGCCCAAGGTTTGGCCGCTGACTTTTTCAATCATCTTGCCAGCCCAATCGATGTTGATGCCGTATTCCCAGCCCTCGCCTGGGTCGAACAACAAAGGCAAGGTGAGGGCTTTGTTTTTGCATTCGGTGACGCTTGGAATTTCCAGCGCTGCCTGCACTTTTTGCATATCGGTATTCCAAATTTCGTAGCTGAAACCCGCCGAGTGGGTCAGCAACTGGCGAAGCGTGATGTCACGCTTAGGGGGGCGGGTTTGGGGTTTGCCATTAGCATCAAAACCGGTCAGCACGCCCACATGGCCGAGTTCAGGGCAGATGTTTTTGGCTGGCTCGTCCAGCTTGAGGTGGCCTCGCTCGACACACTGCACCGCAGCCACCGAGGTGATGGCCTTGGTCATAGATGCGATCCAACCCACGGTGTCGTTGGTCATGGCGTTGCCCGAACCAAGGGCTCTTTCACCAAAAGCGCCTTCGTACAACACACCTTCTCGGTCAGCAACGGCAGCGGTAACACCGGGGACGGCACCGGACTTCACACCTGCGCTCAGCACGGCATCGATTTGAGATTTCATGGTCATAGCGGGTCTTCCAATAATGGCTTTGCGACATGCCTAATCACCATAATCTTGCGTGCTTTAATAAACAACTAGACAAAACCCTATAGCTAGAAAGAATTCGGCTTCACGCGGTTTTGACCATCGCATTCCCAAAAAGTGGACTGACCAACCACTGCGCCAACCAAACCTTGACAGCTGGCAAAGGCAAGGCCTCAAACCATGCGGGCTGCACAGCTGCAAACTGGCGCACAAACGGAAAAATGCCAATGTCCGCCGCGCAAGGGGTGGCGCCTCCAAGTTGGGGCTGGCCTTTCAATAGCGCCTCCAAGGGTACTAACAGGACAGCCACAGCTTGGCTGACATGGTGCTCGGCACCCAATGCGTCGCTGTAACGCTGCGGGTATTTGTAGCGGTCCAAGTGGTGCTTGAAGTCACCGTCACACACGGTCCACAGCTGTTGGATGTCAGGCGTTTGCGCCCTCGCCCACCAGCCTTCTGAGTCGCCCCTTTGTGCGAAAGCCCATCGCATGATGTCCATGCTTTGCTCTAGAACGTCGCCTGTGGGCAGCAGCAACACCGGCACCGTGCCTTTGGGCGACAAGGCCAGCATGGCGGGAGACTTGTCTCGCAACGACACCTCCTGCGCTTGGTAGGCCACACCCGCTTGCAGCAAAGCCATGCGAGCGCGCATGGCGTAGGGACAGCGGCGGTAGGTGTAGAGAACAGGCT
>CAMDIP010000126.1 GCA_945899335.1 Bordetella parapertussis | reverse complement strand
GGGGCTGCAAGCGTTTCAAGCCAGCTGTACACGGGCAAACTTGCGCTTGCCCACTTGCACCACATAAGTACCAGCGTCGAGCTTCAAGGCTTTATCGCTGACCACGCTGCCATCGATGCGCACACCGCCGCCGTCGATCAAGCGGCTAGCCTCGCTGCTTGAAGGTGTCAAGCCGGCGCTTTTCAAAAGCGCCGCAATGCCCAGCGGTGCGCCGCTCAGGTTCACCTCGGGAATCTCATCGGGGATGCCGCCTTTGCTGCGGTTGACAAAGTCTTGCTCGGCGGCATCGGCCAAGGCTGCCGTGTGGAATCGTGTGGTGATTTCTTTGGCCAACATCACCTTGGCGTCGCGCGGGTTGCGCCCGCCCTCGACCTCGGCCTTCAAGGCGGCTATGGCCTCTAAGCTTTGGAAACTAAGTAGGGTGAACCAGCGCCACATCAAGGTGTCGCTGATGGACAAAACCTTGGCAAACATGGTGTTGGCGTCTTCGGCAATACCGATGTAGTTGTTTTTGCTTTTGGACATTTTGTCTACGCCGTCCAAGCCTTCGAGCAAAGGCATAGTCAAAATACATTGCGGCTCTTGACCGTACTCTTGCTGCAAATGGCGCCCCATCAGCAAATTGAATTTTTGGTCTGTGCCGCCCAACTCCAAGTCGCTTTTCAAGGCTACGCTGTCATAGCCTTGCATCAGCGGGTACAAAAACTCATGCACACTAATTGACTGGCCACCATGGAAACGCTTGTGAAAATCGTCACGCTCCATCATCCGCGCCACGGTGTAGCGTGATGCCAGTTGGATCATGCCGCTGGCCCCCAAGGGCTCGCTCCACTCGCTGTTGTAACGAATTTCGGTTTTGGCGGGGTCCAGCACCATGCTGGCTTGCTTGTAATAGGTGTCGGCATTGAGCTTGATTTGCTCAGGCGTCAGGGGCGGGCGGGTGCTGTTGCGCCCCGACGGGTCACCGATCAAGGAGGTGAAGTCACCGATCAAAAAGATCACCTGATGACCCAAGTCCTGCAGTTGGCGCATTTTGTTGAGCACCACGGTGTGCCCAATGTGGATGTCGGGCGCAGTAGGGTCAAGCCCCAGTTTGATGCGCAAAGGCGTACCGCTGGCATGTGAGCGTTGGAGTTTTTTCAGCCACTCTTGTTCGGGCAGCAATTCCTCGCAACCACGTTGGCTGACTTGCATGGCATGTAAAACCTCTTCTGAAATAGAGGTTCCCGATGTAGATCCTTGATTCATATAAAAATTTAAGATTTTTGATAGTAAAAAGTGCTTGTATACTCTGCGCTCATTTGAACGGGCTTGGATCTTTCCTTTGCCTACTCGCTTCAACCACAGGATCTTGCAGTTTGCAACAGTTCGATACACCTTCTTCGCAAGACGCTGTGCCCACATCCAAACCATGGATATGGCATATCAGTCTGTTGCTGCTCTTGGGCGCAGGGGGTGCACTGGCTGTGGCTGGATTGTCGCCGCTTTCTTCCTCGCTTCCCGTCAAGCAGCTGGTGGAGTCCGTCAGCACCCTGTCGCTAGACAATCAAATGCAAAGTTTGATGAAGGGTGATATTCGCCTTTACCGTGCCGACACTTCACGCTCGAGCGACAGCGCCGACAGTTTGTTGGCCCGATTGAATGTCAGCGATGCACAGGCTGCTGACTTCATGCGTGCAAATGCCTTGGTGCGCAGCCAGTTGCTTGGCCGTGCTGGCCGCTTGATCCGCACTGAAATGGACGATGACAACCGCTTGCTGCGATTGACAGCCCGTTGGGCCACCGACAGCAGTGTCACCTTTCAACGCTTGGTCATCGAACGTCAAGACCTAGGTTTTGTTGCACGGCTTGAAACTGGCGAGCTTGCGTCCTCTGTGCGTCTTTCCAGTGCATTCATTCAAAGCTCTTTGTTTGCCGCCACGGATGAAGCACGAATACCAGACAGCATCGCGGTGCAGTTGGCTGAAATTTTTTCTGGTGACATCGATTTTCACCGTGCCCTGCGTGTTGGTGACCGTTTCAGTGTGGCCTATGAAACGCTAGAAGCTGATGGCGAGACCATCAAGTCAGGCAAGGTCTTAAGTGCAGACTTTGTCAACCGTGGCAAATCGTTTCAAGCCATGTGGTTTCAAGAACACAATAACCACCCGGGCGGTTATTACACCCTTGACGGACAAAGTTTGCGTCGCACTTACTTGGCATCCCCCTTGACCTTCTCGCGTATCAGCAGTGGTTTCAAAATGCGCTTTCACCCCATCTTGCAAACTTGGCGTGCTCACTTGGGGGTGGATTACGCGGCACCCACTGGCACTGCTGTGCGCTCTATTGGCATAGGTGTTGTTGAAAGTGCAGGCAATCTAGGTGGCTATGGCAAAGCAGTCGTGGTGAAACACCACAACGGCCATTCCACGGTTTACGCGCATTTGAGTCAAATGCTGGTTAAACGCGGACAGTCTGTCGCGCAGGGTCAGTCCATTGGCAAAGTGGGCGCCACGGGGTGGGCAACCGGCCCGCATCTGCATTTTGAGTTTCGCGTTAATGGCAAACACCAAGACCCTCTGGTGATGGCGCGCAAAAGCGAGAGCGTGCCCGTATCTGCCCAAGCGCGACCCGCATTTGATCAAATGGCCAAGCAGGTTAGCCAACAATTGGCCTCTGCCTCGCTGGCGCTGCCTGCACCCTGAATACCCTATGACCACGCTCTATATAGGCGTGATGTCAGGAACCTCACTTGACGGGGTTGATGCGGTTTTGGTGGACTTTGCATCTGGTTGCAGTGTCTTGGCTCACCAAACTCTCCCCTTAACTCCACTTTTAAAGCAAACCCTGTTGGACCTCAACCATGCTGGTTTGAACGAACTGCACCAATCTGCAATGGCCGCCAATGCTTTGGCCAAGGTCTACGCCAACGCCATCCATTTACTGCTTGAGCAACAAGGGCTGCTTCCTGCTGCGGTTCGTGCAGTTGGGGTCCATGGTCAAACCGTTCGTCACCAACCGGGCTTACACGATGGCGTGGGCTACACCCTACAACTGAATAACCCCTCTTTGCTGGCTGAACTTTGTGGTGTCGATGTGGTGGCTGATTTCCGCAGCAGAGATGTTGCGGCTGGCGGTCAAGGCGCGCCTTTGGTGCCAGCATTTCATCGATCGCTGTGGGGCGACACGGCAGGAACTACCGCCATCCTGAATATTGGAGGCATGGCCAACCTCAGCATCTTGCACCCCGATCAAAGTGTTTCAGGTTTTGACTGCGGTCCAGGTAATGTCCTGCTCGATCTGTGGTGCCAACAACATCTAGGGCATGCCTTCGATGCAGATGGTGCTTGGAGCGCCAAGGGAAAACCGTCTGAAGCGCTGATTGAACGCATGCTGACCGAGCCTTTTTTTACACTCGCACCCCCCAAAAGCACGGGCCGCGATTTGTTTGATGCAGCTTGGCTTGCTGAGCACCTTTCAGACTTTCAAGCCTTGTCTCCTGTGGATGTGCAAGCGAGCTTGGTACACCTGAGTGCTCGCAGTGCCACGGAAGCTGTGCTTCGCTTTGGACCCAAAGCCAGCCGTTTATGGGTGTGTGGTGGTGGGGCCTACAACCTGCACCTGATGTCACTGCTGGGCAGCTATCTGCCCAAGGTTGAAGTCAGCACGACAGCGTCCCATGGCTTGCCACCGTTGCAAGTTGAGGCTGCTGCGTTTGCCTGGCTGGCAAGACAGTTTGTATTAGGTTTACCTGGCAACCTGCCTAATGTGACCGGTGCCAAAGGCTTACGTGTCTTGGGCGGGCTGTACCCCGCTTAAAACTTAAGCAGAGAAGGAAGAACCACAGCCACAGGTAGAAGTGGCATTGGGGTTTTTAATGACGAACTGGGCCCCTTGCAAATCTTCCTTGTAGTCGATTTCAGCGCCTAATAAATACTGGTAACTCATGGCGTCGATCAGAAGAGACACGCCATTTTTAGACATAGTGGTGTCGTCTTCATTGGTGATCTCATCAAAGGTGAAGCCATATTGAAAGCCTGAGCAACCGCCGCCTTGGACAAAGACTCGCAATTTCAAATCGTTATTACCTTCTTCAGCGATCAAATCGGCCACTTTGGCAGCAGCGCTGTCAGTGAACACAATGGGTTCGGGCATGGTTTTGGGTGTTGCTTCGGCTAAGGCACTCATTGAGCACTCCATAATCTTGATTTACTAATAGTAACCTAGTTTACTCAACAATACCCCAGGCAGGATCATTTAGTTTGACCAAAAAAAAGCCGCCAGCAGGAATGCAAGCGGCTCTTGTTTACTCTTGCCCACGCAATGTGGGCATAAAAGCATCAGCGTTTGCTGAACTGCTTACGGCGACGAGCACCGTGTAAACCGACCTTTTTACGTTCAACTTCACGCGCATCGCGGGTGACAAAGCCTGCTGCTGACAGCACGGGCTTGAGCGTTGCGTCGTAATCGATCAGGGCGCGAGTGATGCCGTGACGGGCTGCACCTGCTTGACCAGATTCACCACCGCCTTGGACATTGATTTGGATGTCGAAGGATTCGGCATGTTGCGTCAAAAACAAGGGTTGCTTGGCGATCATGATGGAGGTTTGACGGCCGAAGTACTCGGCGATGTCTTTGCCATTGATCTTGATTTGACCCGTGCCTTTTTTCAGAAACACGCGGGCGACGCTAGATTTGCGACGGCCGGTGCCATTGTTCCATTCACCAATCATTTCGACGCTCCTGGGATATCCAGCACTTTGGGCTGTTGGGCGGTATGG
>CAMDIP010000125.1 GCA_945899335.1 Bordetella parapertussis | reverse complement strand
TTTGTGGTGGCCAAAGACACCTCCGCTTTAGACGACGCAGCTGCACGCTTGAAGTTGGAGGGCGAGATCATGAAGTTGGTGGACAGCCAGTTGGGTGCAGTGGCCAGGCCTTCAAGGGTGCTGTTTTTGAGTCTTTTGCCCAAAACCCGCAGCGGCAAATTACTGCGCCGAGCCATTCAAGCGGTATGCGAAAAGCGCGACCCCGGCGACCTCACCACCATCGATGACCCCTCACCATTGCAGCAAATCAAGGAACAACTGGCTTGATGGTTTAAAGACGATAAATTAAAAGTTTGTCGCAGAACTGTCAGGCTTCGGTGGCACAATGGCCGAACATACCTAAGGGTCAGCCTCTTGGGTCGCATCCACCAGTCGGTTCAGCCGTGTCGTGGAGGGTTCTTCAACCAAGCTAATGTTTCCTGCAGGGAAACGGAGGTCAGCGCCATGAGCGATTCATCGCAGACGGTTTCGTCCGTCTATCAAGCCTATGCGGGCAACACTTATCTCTTCGGGGGCAACGCTCCCTACGTGGAAGAGATGTACGAAAACTACCTCGCCAACCCCGGCAGCGTCCCTGACAGCTGGCGCCAGTATTTCGATGCGCTTCAACACGTGCCCGCGTCCGACGGCAGCAATGCCAAAGACGTCCCACATCTGCCCGTGGTCAATGCCTTCGCCGAACGCGCCAAACAAGGTGGAACCCGTGTGGTCATGGCCAGCGCCGACGCCGAAATGGGACGCAAACGCACCGCCGCGCAGCAGCTGATTGCCGCCTACCGCAATGTGGGCCAACGCTGGGCCAACCTCGACCCACTGCAACGCACCGAGCGACCCAATATTCCCGAGCTTGAACCCTCGTTCTATGGTTTTGGCGACGCCGACCAAGAAACCGTGTTTGACACCAGCAACACCTTTTTCGGCAAAGATCGCATGAGTCTGCGCGAATTGGTCAACGCCTTGCGCGAAACCTATTGCGGCACCTTGGGTGCTGAATATATGTACACCACCGACATGGGGCAAAAGCGTTGGTGGCAGCAAAAGTTGGAAAGCATTCGCAGCAAACCCACCTTCAGCGTCGAGAAGAAAAAACACATCCTCGAGCGCCTGACCGCCGCAGAAGGCTTAGAGCGTTATTTGCACACCAAATACGTGGGCCAAAAGCGCTTCTCCTTAGAAGGCGGTGAAAGCTTTATCGCCGCCATGGACGAGCTGATCCACATGGCCGGTATCAAGGGTGTTCAAGAGGTGGTGATTGGCATGGCCCACCGTGGCCGCTTGAATGTGCTGGTCAACACCATGGGCAAATTGCCAGCAGATATGTTCGCCGAGTTCGACCACACCGCGCCTGAAGAGTTGCCCGCGGGTGACGTGAAATACCACCAAGGCTTTAGCTCAGACGTGTCCACCCCAGGCGGACCGGTTCACCTGAGCTTGGCGTTCAATCCCTCGCACCTAGAAATCGTCAACCCTGTGGTGGAGGGCTCGGTGCGTTCGCGCATGGACCGCCGCGATGACCCCAAGGGTAGCCAAGTGCTGCCGGTGCTGGTGCATGGTGACGCTGCCTTTGGCGGCCAAGGCGTGAACCAAGAAACCTTGGCGCTGGCGCAAACCCGTGGCTATTCCACAGGCGGCACGGTGCACATCATCATCAACAACCAAATCGGTTTCACCACCTCTGACCCACGCGATATGCGCTCCTCGGTGTTTTGCACCGACATCGTCAAGATGGTCGAAGCGCCCGTGCTGCATGTGAACGGCGACGACCCAGAGGCGGTGGTGTTGGCCACGCAACTTGCGCTGGAATACCGCATGGAATTCCGCCAAGACGTGGTGGTCGACATCACCTGTTTCCGTAAGTTGGGCCACAACGAACAAGACACGCCCAGCCTGACACAGCCCTTGATGTACAAAAAAATCGCGGCCCACCCCGGTACGCGCAAGATGTACGCCGAGCGTTTGGCTTCTCAAGGCATGGGCGAGAGCTTGGGCGACGAGATGGTCAAGGCCTACCGCGCAGCACTCGATGCTGGCAAAAACACCTCTGACCCAGTGCTTAGCAATTTCAAAACCAAGTTCACTGTCGACTGGTCGCCTTTCTTGGGCAAAAAATGGACCGATGCGGCTGACACCGCCCTGCCCACGGCCGAGTGGAAACGCTTGGCCGAGCGCATCAGCACCATTCCTTCTTCCGTTACACCACATTCCTTGGTGAAAAAGGTTTATGACGATCGCGCTGCCATGGGCCGCGGCGACTTGCCGGTGGACTGGGGCATGGGCGAGCACATGGCGTTTGCCTCCTTGGTGGCCAGTGGATTTCCAGTACGTTTGTCCGGTGAGGACTGCGGACGCGGCACGTTTACCCACCGCCATGCGGTCATTCACGACCAAAACCGAGAAAAGTGGGACACAGGCACCTACATCCCTTTGCAAAACGCGGCCGACAACCAGTCGCCTTTCACCGTCATCGACTCCATCTTGTCCGAAGAAGCGGTGTTGGGCTTTGAGTATGGCTACGCTTCGAACGACCCCAACACCTTGGTCATTTGGGAGGCGCAGTTTGGTGACTTTGCCAACGGTGCGCAGGTGGTCATCGACCAGTTCATCGCCTCGGGTGAAGTCAAGTGGGGTCGTGTCAACGGCATCACGCTCATGCTGCCCCATGGCTACGAGGGCCAAGGTCCTGAGCACAGCTCAGCACGAGTTGAGCGCTTCATGCAGTTGGCGGCGGACACCAATATGCAAATCGTGCAGCCCACCACCGCTAGCCAAATCTTCCACGTGCTGCGTCGCCAAATGGTGCGCAACCTGAGGAAGCCTTTGATCATCTTCACGCCCAAGTCCTTGTTGCGTCACAAAGACGCCACCTCGCCTGTGTCCGAGTTCACCAAGGGCGGTTTTCAAACCATCATTCCTGAGTCCAAAGACATCAAGGCTGACAAGGTGAAACGCGTGGTGGTGTGTTCCGGCAAGGTCTATTACGACTTGGCCAAAAAGCGCGAGGACAACGGTCACGACGACACGGCCTTGCTGCGCTTGGAGCAGCTCTACCCCTTCCCACACAAAGTATTTGCTGCGGAGTTAAAAAAATACCCCAACGTCAGCGAAGTGTTGTGGTGCCAAGACGAGCCACAAAACCAAGGGGCTTGGTTCTTTGTGCAGCACTATTTGTTTGAAAACATGGCCACTGGCCAAAAGCTGGGCTACAGCGGTCGCGCTGCCTCGGCCTCACCCGCTGTGGGCTACTCCCATTTGCACCAAGACCAGCAAAAAGCACTGGTTGACGGTGCGTTCGGACGCCTCAAGGGTTTCATATTGACCAAATAGGAAAAACACATCATGGCCATCATTGAAGTCAAAGTACCGCAACTCTCAGAATCAGTGGCTGAAGCCACTTTGTTGCAATGGAAGAAAAAAGTCGGCGACGCTGTTGCTGTCGACGAAATATTGATCGACGTCGAAACTGACAAAGTGGTGCTCGAAGTCCCCGCGCCCTCTGCGGGTGTGTTGGTCGAGATCGTCGCCGCCAATGGCGCCACCGTCATGGCCGAGCAACTCATCGCCCGCATCGACACCACCGCCACTGCGGTGGCGGCCGGTCCAGTGGCCGCCAAACCCGCCGCCGTTGCGCCAACTGCTGCGCCTGTCGCCACTTCTGCGCCAGTCAGTGCCAGTCATGCAGGCGTTGCCATGCCCGCAGCTGCCAAGCTCATGGCCGATAACAACCTGTCTTCAGGATCGGTCGCAGGTACCGGCAAAGACGGTCGCGTCACCAAAGGCGATGTGCTGTCCGCAGTCGCTGGAGGCGTTCAATCTACCGCCGCTGTTATTCCCACAGGTGTACCCACAAAGGCCTTGCCACAAGTTGCTGGGCCTGTAATTGACTTAGCTGAACGTCCCGAGCAACGTGTGCCCATGACCCGCTTGCGTGCCCGTGTAGCCGAGCGCTTGCTGCAATCGCAATCCACCAATGCCATTCTCACCACCTTCAACGAAATCAACATGGCGCCGGTCATGGAGATGAGAAAGCGTATGCAGGAGCATTTCGAAAAAGAACACGGCGTGAAACTAGGCTTTATGAGTTTCTTCGTCAAAGCGGCAGTTCATGCTTTGAAGAAGTTCCCTGTCTTGAACGCCTCGGTGGACGGCAACGATATCGTGTACCACGGCTATTTCGACATTGGTATTGCTGTTGGATCCCCTAGAGGTTTGGTCGTGCCCATTTTGCGCAACGCCGACCAAATGAGCTTTGCCGACATCGAAAAGAAAATTGCGGAGTACGGCGTCAAAGCCCGCGACGGCAAACTGGGCATGGAAGAGATGACAGGTGGAACTTTCTCCATCAGCAACGGCGGCACCTTCGGTTCCATGATGTCCACCCCCATCATCAATCCGCCCCAGTCGGCCATTTTGGGCGTTCATGCGACCAAAGAGCGTGCCATGGTGGAAAACGGTCAAGTGGTGGTGCGCCCCATGAACTACTTCGCCATGTCTTACGACCACCGCATCATCGATGGCCGCGAAGCTGTCTTAGGTCTGGTTGCTATGAAAGAAGCGTTAGAAGACCCTGCACGTTTGTTGTTTGACATTTAAGGAAAGCAGCGCATGAGCAAACCATTCGACATCATCGTCATCGGCGCTGGCCCTGGCGGCTACATCGCCGCCATCCGCGCGGCACAGTTGGGCTTTCAAGTCGCTTGTATCGACGAATGGCAAAACGACACCGGTGGCCCCGCACTTGGTGGCACTTGCACCAACGTGGGCTGCATCCCGTCTAAAGCCTTGCTGCAATCGTCTGAACA
>CAMDIP010000124.1 GCA_945899335.1 Bordetella parapertussis | reverse complement strand
CACCGTGCCTTTGGGCGACAAGGCCAGCATGGCGGGAGACTTGTCTCGCAACGACACCTCCTGCGCTTGGTAGGCCACACCCGCTTGCAGCAAAGCCATGCGAGCGCGCATGGCGTAGGGACAGCGGCGGTAGGTGTAGAGAACAGGCTTGGTCATGGCACCAACATACCCGAAAATTCCACTGCTTTACTTGCGCGCCGGCGGTAAATCCGTACAGCTGCCATGGGCGACTTCCGCTGCCATGCCGATGCTTTCGCCAAGCGTCGGGTGTGGGTGGATGGTTTTGCCGATGTCCACTGCGTCTGCGCCCATCTCGATGGCCAGTACGATCTCGCCAATCATGTCGCCCGCATGGGTACCCACAATGCCACCACCCAAAATCTTGCCGTGGCCTTGCGCTTCTTCGGAGTCGTCGAACAACAGCTTGGTAAAGCCTTCGTCACGTCCGTTGGCGATGGCGCGACCTGAAGCCGCCCAAGGGAACAAGCCTTTTTTCACCTTGATGCCTTGTGATTTAGCTTGGTCTTCGGTGAGGCCCACCCACGCCACTTCAGGGTCGGTGTAGGCAACGCTTGGAATCACCCGCGCATCAAAAGCAGACGTGGCCAGCTCATGCTTGCCCAACAACTCACCGGCAATCACCTCTGCCGCCACATGGCCCTCATGCACCGCTTTGTGGGCCAACATGGGTTGCCCCACCACATCGCCAATCGCAAAGATGTGCGGCACATTGGTACGCATTTGCTTGTCCACGTTGATGAAGCCACGTTCGGTGACATCCACACCCGCTTTATCGGCGGCAATCTTCATGCCGTTGGGTGTGCGACCCACGGCTTGCAGCACCAAGTCGTACAACTGTGGGGCGGGTGCGCCCACGCCTTCGAATGTCACTTCAATGCCCTTAGCCATGGCGCGTGCTGACACGGTTTTGGTTTTCAGCATGATGTTGTCAAAGCGTGGCGCATTCATTTTTTGCCATACCTTGACCAAGTCGCGGTCAGCTCCTTGCATCAAGCTCTCCATCATTTCCACCACATCCAACTTTGCGCCCAAGGTGCTGTAGACAGTGCCCAACTCTAGGCCGATGATGCCGCCACCCACGATCAACATGCGCTTGGGCACTTTGGCCAGTTGCAATGCGCCTGTACTGTCGACCACGCGTGGGTCGTCGGGCATGAAAGGCAAATGCACGGCTTGGCTGCCGGCCGCGATGATGCAGGTTTTGAAGCTCACCACCTGAGTCTTGCCGGTTTTGTCTTGCGCTTTACCCGAGGTTTCTTCAACCGACACATGGTTTGCGTCGACAAACACGCCATAGCCACGCAGCACGGTCACTTTGCGCATCTTGGCCATCGCCGCCAAACCACCGGTCAGCTTGCTGATGACTTTTTCTTTGTGGCCACGCAAGGTGTCGATGTTCACCTTGGGCTTGCCAAAGTCAATGCCCACAGCTGACATGTGGCTCACCTCGTCCATGACAGCCGCCACATGCAGCAAGGCTTTGGAGGGAATACAACCCACGTTCAGGCACACGCCACCCAACTCGGCGTAACGCTCGATGAGCGCGACTTTGAGGCCAAGGTCAGCTGCACGAAACGCTGCGCTGTAGCCGCCAGGCCCGCTGCCTAAGACCAGAAGGTCGAAGTCGCGGGATTGCTTCGCTTCGCTCGCAATGACGGTTGGTGCCGCAGTGACGGGTGGTGTCGCAGTGACGGGTGGTGCCGCAGTGACGGGAGTATTTGTCACTGCGAGGCCGGAGGCCGAAGCAGCCTCCATGGTCAACACCACGGACCCCTGTTTCACCTTGTCACCCAACTTCACTTTAATGACGCTCACGACACCCGCATGGGAGGAAGGAATTTCCATCGACGCTTTGTCGCTCTCAACCGTGATCAGGCTTTGGTCCACCGCCACGGTATCACCCACTTTGACCAGCAGTTCGATGACGGCCACTTCATCGAAGTCGCCAATGTCGGGCACTTGAATATCAATATTTGCCATGACTGTCCTTGGCCTTAAAGCAAGACGCGGCGGAAATCGCCCAGAACCTGACCCAAATAGGCATTGAAGCGGGCGGCAGCGGCACCATCAATCACGCGGTGGTCCCAAGTGAGTGACAAGGGCAGCATCAGACGAGGAACAAACTCTTTGCCATTCCAAGCCGGCTCCATGGTGCTGCGACACACTCCCAAAATAGCAACTTCCGGCGCATTGATGATGGGTGTGAAATAGCGCCCACCGATACCGCCCAAACTAGAAATAGTGAAGGTAGCGCCCGACATTTCCGCAGGACTGAGCTTGCCTTCGCGGGCTTTTTGGGCGAGTTCACCCATTTCAGCGCTGATTTGCAAAATACCTTTTTTGTCCGCGTCCCTGAGCACAGGCACCATCAAGCCATTGGGCGTGTCAGCCGCAAAACCTATGTTCCAGTATTGCTTGTAAAACAGTTCATCGCCGTCAAGCGAGCTGTTGAACTGCGGAAACTTTTGCAGCGCTGAGACGCAAGCCTTGATGAGAAAAGCCAGCATGGTGACTTTGATACCGTTTTTTTCTTGCTCTTTGTTGGTCAATACGCGGAAAGCTTCAAGCTCGGTGATGTCTGCATCGTCGTGGTTGGTAACGGCAGGAATCATCACGGCATTGCGCAACAAATTCGCACCGCTGATTTTTTGAATACGGCCCAACTCTTTGCGTTCAATGGGACCAAACTTGGCGAAGTCCACTTTGGGCCAAGGAATAAGGCCTAGGCCTGCGCCGCTTTGGCCAGTGGGTGCCTTGGTGCTTTGCGCTTGGGTACGGGTCTCGCCCGTCATCACTGCACGGCTGAAGGCTTGCACATCTTCTTGCGAAATACGTCCCTTGGGGCCACTGCCTTTGACTTCATTCAAAGGCACACCCAACTCGCGGGCGAATTTGCGGACCGAGGGTGAGGCATGGGGCAAGCCGGAGGATTGCGTGGCTTCTGTCACTGCGAGCCCGGAGGGCGCGGCAGTCGCAATGACGGGTTGTGTCGCAATGACGGGCGGCCTTGTCACTGCGAGGCCTGCGGCCGAAGCAGCCTCCACCAAAACGATCACCGAACCCTGCTTGACCTTGTCGCCAAGCTTGACACGCATCTCCTTGACCACCCCCGCATGAGAGCAAGGTATTTCCATCGAAGCCTTGTCAGACTCCACCGTAATCAAAGATTGTTCTGCGCGAACTTTGTCGCCCACTTGCACCAATAACTCAATCACAGCCACTTCATCAAAGTCGCCAATATCGGGAATCGTCACTTCTACTGTTGCCATGTGTATCTCCCTTGGTCAAGCGTGCAGCGGATTGATCTTGTCCGCCTGCAGCTGGTATTTTCGAATGGCTTTGGCCACGGTTTCGGCTGGCACTGCACCATCCTCGCTCAAGGCCTTGAGCGCGGCCACCACAATGTAGTGGCGGTTCACCTCAAAGTGTTCTCGCAGCTTGCTGCGAAAGTCACTGCGTCCAAAACCATCGGTGCCCAGCACCTTGTAGGCTCGGCCCGCAGGGATGTAGGCGCGGATTTGGTCTGCATAGGCCTTCATGTAATCGGTGGACGCCACCACAGGGCCCTCACACGTGCCCAGCTGTTGGGCTACAAAAGACAATCGTGCTTTGTCAGTGGGGTGCATCAAGTTCCATCGCTCGGCTTCAGCGCCATCGCGGGCCAACTCGTTGAAGCTGGGGCAACTCCAGACATTTGCGGCCACGCCCCAATCGGCAGTCAATAAATCTCGCGCAGCAATCGACTCGCGAAGAATAGTGCCCGATCCCAGCAGGTTCACCCGTGGCATTTTTTTTGCGCCTTCAGCGGCTTGCAATAAGTACATGCCTTTGATGATCTGCGCTTCGGTGCCCGCTGTAAGGCCTGGCATGGGGTAGTTTTCATTCAGCAACGTGAGGTAGTAAAACACGTTCTCTTGCTTTTCCACCATGCGTTCTAAGCCATGTTGCATGATGACAGCGACTTCGTGTGCAAAAGTGGGGTCGTAGCTCACGCAGTTTGGGATGGTGCCCGCCAAGATGTGGCTGTGGCCGTCCTCGTGCTGCAAACCCTCGCCATTCAAGGTGGTTCGCCCAGAAGTGCCGCCCAACAAGAAGCCACGCGCTTGCATGTCTCCCGCAGCCCATGCCAAGTCGCCAACACGCTGAAAGCCAAACATCGAGTAATAAACGTAGAACGGGATCATGATGCGGTTGTTGGTTGAGTAAGACGTCGCCGCCGCGATCCAACTGCTCATGCCACCCGCTTCGTTGATGCCCTCTTGCAAAATTTGGCCAGCTTTGTCCTCCTTGTAGTACATGACTTGGTCTTTGTCGACCGGTGTATAAAGCTGGCCATCAGGGTTATAAATACCGATTTGTCGAAACAAGCCTTCCATGCCGAAGGTGCGGGCTTCGTCCACAAGAATAGGCACCACGCGAGGTCCCAGCGCTGGGTCACGCAACAACTGGGTGAGAAAACGTACATAGGCTTGGGTGGTGGAAATTTCTCTACCCTCCACCGTAGGCTCGGTGATGGCCTTGAAGGTTTCCATCGATGGCACGGTGAAATGCTCATCGGCCTTGGTGCGCCGGTGCGGCAAATAGCCGCCCAATGCTTGACGCCGCTCGTGCAAGTAGCGCATCTCGGGCGTGTCGTCTGCGGGCTTGTAAAACGGCAGTTTGGACAACTCGCTGTCGGGAATGGGGATGTTGAAGCGGTCACGGAAGATTTTGATGTCTTCGTCGGTCAGCTTTTTGGTTTGGTGTACGGTGTTTTTGCCCTCGCCAGAGGAGCCCATACCAAAGCC
>CAMDIP010000123.1 GCA_945899335.1 Bordetella parapertussis | reverse complement strand
GGCAATGAAGTCTAAGTTCTGCTCTACCAACACAATGGTGAGCGAACGCTGTCGACGCAATGTTGTCAGGGTCTCTGCAATTTCTTCAATGATGGAGGGCTGAATGCCTTCGGTGGGCTCATCGAGCAACAACAGCTGTGGGTCACCGGCCAAGGCACGTGCCAAAGCCAATAACTGCTGCTCGCCACCTGACAAGGAACCACCCATGCGGTCCAGCAAGGGCTTCAAACGCGGGAAGTCGTTCAGCAAGGTGTCGAGGTCTTGGGCAGAGGCACGACCACGCTTGACCCAGCCCATGCGCAAGTTGTCGGTGACCGACAAATTGGGAAAGATTTCTCGCCCTTGCGGTACATAGGCCATGCCCACTTTGGCACGTTGGTTGGGCGCCAAGCGGCTGACATCCGCGCCATTGAAATGGATGCTGCCTTGGGTGGGCAACAGTGCGCCGATGATGCTGCGCAACAGCGTGGTCTTGCCCATGCCGTTGTGGCCCAAGATGCCCACGGCTTCGCCTTGGGTGATGTGCAAGTCAATGCCATGCAACACAGGAATGCTGCCGTAGCCTGCGTGGAGCTTTTGAATGTCTAGCATGCAGGTTCTTTCAGTTAAGCGGCTTTTTTGCCTAAATAGACTTGGCGCACCGTGGGGTTGTTCATGACCGCATCGGGCAAGTCTTCGGTGAGGATGGCACCTTGGTGGAACACAGTGACCATTTTGGCGATCATGCGAATGAAGCTCATGTCGTGCTCCACCACAATCAAAGCGTGGCTTTTGTTGATTTCCAAAATCAAGTCTGCGGTACGCCGCACTTCTTGGTCACTCATGCCAGCAGCAGGTTCATCCAACAAGATGAGCGAAGGGTCAGCGGCAATCACAACGGCCAGCTCCACCCATTGGCGCTGACCGTGTGCCAACAAGCCGGTGGTGGATTTTTGCAGGCTGCTTAAACCCACACGCTCTAGCGTGTCGCGAGTAACTTCCAACGCTTTGGCCTTAGGATACACACGGCAAGCAGACAACCAAACGTTTTCCCACACCGATAAACCATTGAACAAACTGGGCACCTGTGTTTTGATGCCAATCCCTAAACGCGCGGGCACATGCGGCTGACAACCTGTGATGTCTTGGCCGCGAAACAGCACTTGGCCGGAGGTGGGTTGCAGTTGACCAGTGAGTTGTTTGAAGAAGGTACTTTTGCCTGCGCCGTTGGGGCCGATGATGCAACGCAACTCACCGTCGCTGAGTTTGAAGTTCACATCCCGCGTGGCATGTACGCCACCAAAACGCATATTCAGATTGCGGGTTTCCAGCAGAGGAACAGTACTCATGCGTCTTCTCCCTTGGCAGCTTTTTTACCAAAGAGTTTTTGCAACACATCGCCCAAACTGGGAATGATCCCTTTAGGAACCAATAAGACGAAGACCACCAAGATGGTACCCAAGACCAAGCTGGAGTTGAAGGTTTGCTGCGTACCAATCTGGGTGGTCAACCACTGAATAGCCATGCAACCAATGATGGGGCCGACCAAGGTGCCCAAGCCGCCCACAATCACCCACACAATGATTTGTGCTGACTGACCCAAGCTGAAAATGGTAGGGCTGGTGAAAGAGCCCCAGTTGGCGAAAAAGCAACCTGCCAAACCGGCAATACAACCACCCACAGTGAAAGCAAACAATTTGAAAGCGCGGGCATCAAAGCCCAGCAAGGTAGCCCGTTGCTCGTTTTCTTTGATCGCCACGATCACATGCCCAATGCGAGAGGAAATCAGCCAACGCAGGCCGCCGTAAATGGCGATCAGAGAAAACGCACTGAGGTAGAAGAAGGCAAGAGGGTCGAGTGTGTCCTCGGGGTTGCCAGGGTAGTTGATGGAGGGTATGGACGGTATGCCGTTGAAGCCACCCAAGGGTGCATTGCCAATGCGCCATTCCGGACCTGCCGTGGAATTGACGGAGTTGAAAAGAATCAAACTCACGGTTAGCGTGATGACACCCATATAGACATCAGACAGGCGACCATAGAACATGAAATAGCCCAGCAACAAGGCAAACAGCCCGGGCAAGGCGATGGCCAAGAGCACAGGCAGTGTGCTTTCGCCCATGTTGATGACCGACAAGGCATAGGTGTAAGCACCCAAGCCAAAGAATGACGCTTGACCAAAGCACAAAATGCCCGAGAAGCCCCAAATAAACGCTTGGCTGATGGCCAGGATGGCCATCACCACATAGATGGTGATTTGAATCAAGGCAAAGTCGTCTACCCATTTAGGAATGGCCAAAGTGGCCATCACCCCGAGCAACATTACCAGCACAGCACTCCAGGGGGAATCTCGAAAAGCGGTCACAACGATCCTTTGAAAAAGCGTCCAGTGATACCTTGAGGCAACATGCGCAGCATCACCACGGCGGCGATGAAAAGTGCAACTTCACCAAACACTGGCGTGGTGATGAAGGTGGCCAATTGGTTGATCAGGCCAAACAAGGCCGATGCAGAAGCTGTACCGGCCAAAATCGCGCTACCACCGCCAATCACGGTGATAAAGGCCTTGGCAATGAAAGACGCACCCATGGCCGGCACCACGCCCGACACAGGCGCCAACAAACCACCAGCCAAGCCCGACAAAGCCGCACCAACAGCAAAAGTGATGGAGTAAACACGGGTAGGACTGATGCCCAACACATCGGCCATGGCTGGGTTTTGCATGGTGCCGCGTGCAATCAAGCCCCAGTCAGTACTGCGCAAGACCCAACGAATCGCAAACAACAGCAGCACCGCAATGACAATCAACGCCATGGTGTAAAAACTCACCGAATAAGCGCCAATAGAGAAATTGCCCTCAGGGGTAGACACACCCGAGGTGGTATTTCCAATCAAAGAAGTCACCAAGCCCACGCAAAAAAGCGACAAGCCCCAAGTGGCCAACATGGTGTCAACCATGCGCCCGTAAAGGTGACGAATAATGAGTCGTTCGACCACGATGCCAAACAGCCCCACACAAATAGGCGCAACCACCAGCATGGCAATCCAAATATTGACGCCTGCCTTGGTCGCAAAAATAGCGCTGTAAGCGCCCAACATCAAAAACTCGCCGTGCGCCAAATTGATGACGCGCATCATGCCAAAAATCACCGCCAACCCTGATGAAATGATCACCAGGGTGGCGACGGCGTACAGGACCTGTACGGAAACAATCAGTGCCAGATCCATGTACGCCTTCTCTCTTTCAATCTATCAAACAATCAACCGTGCTTAAACCTTGATGACGTACTGCTGGTTGTCAGCAGGGTTCTTCTTGAGGTTACACACAGCGCTTGTGTCAGAAGGCGCTTGCTGGGAGAAAGTTTGGAGAATATCAAGCTTCTTGTTTTTCACTTCAGCCAAGCTCACATCCAAAATACAGTGGTGTGAAGCACCGTCGACGGTAACCTTGCCACTTGGGCCGTTGATGCTGATGCCACTCTCCAGCGCTTCGATCACTTTCATGCGGTCGATACTGCCGGCTTTCTTGACAGCTTCGGCCCACAGCTTGAAGCCTTGGTAAGTGCCCATGGCCAACTCGGTGACGTTGGGATAGTCGGCGCCAAAGCGTTTGCGGAATGCAGCCAAGAAGATTTTGTTTTCGGGAGTGGTAATTTTCTCGAAGTAGTTGTAAGACAAGACCATGCCATTGCACTCTTCAGGTGCCAACACAACTTGCTCGTTACCCACTGAGAAGGTGGAAGATGCCATGGGGATCTTCTTCAACATACCAGCTGCGCCCCATTGGCGATAGAAGGACATGTGTGCGCCACCAACCAAGGCAGACACGACGAAGTCGGGTTTGGCTGCTTCGATTTTGGCGATGGTGGGACCAAAATTGGTCACATCCAAGGGGAAAAATTCAATGGCTTGAACGCTGCCGCCGCCTTCAGTGACGTACTTCTTAACCCACTGTGAAGTGATTTGGCCGTAGTTGTAGTCAGCGGCGATGATGTAGACTTTCTTGCCCCATTTTTTCATGGAGTAAGGAATCAGTTTTTGCACGGTTTGTGCTGGTGTCACACCGGTACAGAATGTGTTGCGATCGCAAACGCCACCTTCGTACTGTGTGTTGTAAAAGTACAGGGTTTTGTTTTTGGTGAGCACGGGGCGAATCACTTCACGTGACGCGGAGGTAATACCACCGTGAACCATGGCAACTTTGTCTTTCAACGCAGCCATTTGGGCGTACTCGGTGTACTTTTGCATATTGGACTGTGAGTCATAGTTGATCAAAGCCACTTTTTTGCCAAGCAAGCCGCCTGCAGCGTTTTGCTCTTCGATGGCCAAGGTCAGCGCGTCGACCATAGGCTTGCCGTAAATGTCCAATCCACCGGACAAATCGTGAATGCTGCCCACTTTGATGTCGTCAGCGGCCAAAGCCGAACTGCCATACATGCCAGCGGTGCCGGCTGCAATACCACCAGCGGTGGTTTGAATAAACTTTCTGCGGTCCATGTTGTGTTCCTCTTTTGTGTTAAAAAAACTATCGCTTACCAGTTGAGGCCCTTTTTTCAAAGGACCCTGACCTTTCTTACATCTTTTTCCAGTCGCCGAGTTGCTCGAATGCATAAGCACCACGGTAAATCGTGCCCTCGTCCCAATGTTTGCCAATCAGCTGCATGCCAACGGGCAAACCATCTACCAAGCCGCATGGCACCGACATGGCCGGATGACCAGTGACGTCAAACGGGCAAGTGTTGGCAAGCATCTCAAACGCACGTTGCACCACTTCTCCCAATTCCGCACCAGGCTTGGGCAATGGGGTAGCAGTCAATGCCAGGGTGGGCATGAGCAGCAAATCGTAGTT
>CAMDIP010000122.1 GCA_945899335.1 Bordetella parapertussis | reverse complement strand
TGGCCAAACACGACGAGAATTACATGCCCCCTGAGGCGCAACACGCCTTAGACGAAGCCGCGCAGGCCCGTGCCGCGCAATCTGTCAAACCTTGAAAGATGATTGCTGATGATTCCTGAACTTGGTCAATTTGCGCTGGTGCTGTCTGCCGTCATCGCTTTGTTTTTGGGGACTGTGCCGCTGGCCGGTACTTTGCGCCACAACGTGGTTTGGCAGTCGCTGGCGCGACCGGCTGCGCTGCTGCAATTTGTGTTGGTGTCCTTCGCCTTTGCGTGTTTGGCCTCTTCTTTTTTAAGCAACGACTTCTCGGTTAAATACGTCGCCGAGCACTCCAACACCTTGCTACCCAAACCCTACCAATTCGCTGCGGTGTGGGGCGGCCACGAAGGTTCTTTGCTGTTGTGGGTGCTCATGCTCAGTGGCTGGACCGCAGCGGTCGCGATTTTTTCCGCCAGCCTGCCATTGGCCATGGTGGCGCGGGTGCTGGGTGTCTTGGGCCTGGTGTCGGTGGGTTTTTTGATGTTCATCTTGACCACCTCCAACCCCTTTGACCGACTCTTTCCCATGCCTGCCGATGGACGTGACCTCAACCCTTTGTTGCAAGACCCCGGCTTGGTGATTCACCCGCCAATGCTTTACATGGGCTATGTGGGTATGTCAGTCACGTTTGCCTTCTCCATTGCCGCTTTGCTGTCGGGGCGACTTGACGCAGCGTGGGCACGTTGGTCACGACCTTGGACCGTCATTGCGTGGGCCTTTCTCACCTTTGGCATTGGTTTGGGTTCTTGGTGGGCCTACTACGAGTTGGGTTGGGGTGGGTGGTGGTTTTGGGACCCCGTGGAAAACGCGTCCCTCATGCCTTGGTTGGTGGGCACCGCGCTGATTCACTCTTTGATGGTCACTGAAAAGCGTGGCAGCTTCAAAGCTTGGACTGTGCTGTTAGCGATTGCGGCTTTTTCGCTGTCGCTACTGGGCACTTTCTTGGTTCGCTCTGGCGTACTGACCTCGGTTCACGCTTTTGCGTCTGACCCCTCTCGCGGGATTTTCATTCTGATCTTTTTGGCGGTGGTGGTGGGCGCTTCGCTCACCCTGTTTGCATGGCGAGCACCTGCTGTGACCTTGGGCGGCACCATGGGCTTGGTCTCGCGCGAGTCTTTCTTGTTGCTCAACAGCGTCTTGCTGGTGGTGGCCACTGGCGCGGTGTTGCTGGGCACCTTGTACCCACTCATCATTGATGCGCTCAACATGGGCAAGCTGTCTGTGGGGCCGCCGTATTTCAATTTGGTGTTTGCGCCCCTCATGGTGCCACTGCTCTTTGTGCTGGTGCCAGGCACGGTGGCGCACTGGCGTGAGGCGCGCATGAGCGAGGTGTTTTGGCGTCTGCGCTTTGTCGGTGGCGCGGCTTTGTTGTTGGCCCTGGTGCTGCCTTTTGTGCTGGGCAGTTGGTCGGCCGGCACCATGCTGGGCGTTTTTCTGGGCATGTGGGTGGGCTTGGGCAGTTTGCAGCACGTGGTTGAGCGCTTAAGCAAACCGGGTCGCATAGGCGGCTCATTTTGGGGAATGCATTTGGCGCACTTTGGCATGGCTGTGCTGGTGCTGGGTATCACCGGCGTGAAGTCTTATGAGGTTGAACGCGATGTGCGTATGGCCATGGGCGACACCGTCACCATTTCGCCCTATACCTTCCGTTTGGTGGGTATGGAAGACGTGATGGGACCCAATTACAAAGCCCTGCAAGCCAAAGTCGAGGTGCTGAAAAACGATCAAGTCATCGAAATTTTGTATCCCGAAAAACGCCGTTACTTTTCTACTGCCATGGCAATGACCGAAGCCGCTATTGACACAGGGCCATTACGTGATTTGTATGTTTCATTGGGTGATCCTGTGGCGGGAGACACGCCTTCTTGGAGCATGCGGGTTTATTACAAGCCCTTTGTGCCATGGCTGTGGGCTGGCGTGCTGTTCATGGTCTTTGGTGGGATATTGGCCGCCTTAGACCGGCGCTACCGCCGCAACACCAACCAACAGTCTGTTCGCACCGCATCCGAGGCTTTGTCAGGCTCGGCATGAAAAAGTTTTTGCTTCCATTGGTGTTGTTTGCCGTTTTGGTGGTGTTTTTAGGTGTTGGTTTAAAGCGCGACCCGCGCGAAATTCCTTCCCCCTTGGTCGGCAAACCTGCGCCGGTGTTCAGCTTGCCCACCTTGAGTGGCGACAAGCCCTTCAGCCCTGTCGATATGAAGGGCCAAGTGTGGATCTTCAATGTCTGGGCGACATGGTGTGTGGCGTGCCGAGAAGAGCACCCTTTGCTGGTGCAGTTTGCCAAAAGCCAGCGCATCCCCATCGTGGGCTTGAGTTACAAAGAATTGCAAGGCAGCGAAGCTTCCAACGCACAAAGCAGTGAGGCAGATAAATTGCAACTCGCCCGTGAACGCAGCCTGAAGTTTTTGCAAAAGGCCGGTGACCCCTACAAGCTGTCGGTGATGGACTTGGATGGAAGTGTAGGTATCAACTACGGTGTTTATGGTGTGCCCGAGACTTACCTGATCGATAAAGAGGGCATCATCCGCTACAAGCGGGTTGGCCCTGTCACCCCCGAAATTTTGATTGAAACGATTCTTCCCTTGATTCAACAACTGGACAAACCCGCATGAAACATGCACTCCTTGTGGCTTGCTTGAGTGTCATGTCTTGTTTGGCGCAGGCGGGGGAAGCCCAACCCATGGCGCAAGACCCCCAAGTAGAAGCCCGCTTGGTGGTGATTTCCGAAGAGTTGCGTTGCTTGGTGTGCCAAAACGAGTCCTTGTCCTCTTCTCATGCCGAGTTGGCTGAAGACTTGCGTCGCGAGGTGCGCAAACTCATTCGTGACAACAAAACCGACGCTGAGATCAAAACGTATTTGGTTGAACGCTATGGCGACTTTGTACTCTACAAACCACCCCTCAAGCCCTTGACATGGCCCTTGTGGTTCGGGCCTTTTTTCTTGCTTGTGTTGGCCATTGGCGGTTTTTGGCGCTATTTACGCCAGCGCCGGCAACTCACCCATCACCACCTTGACGCTGCTCAGCGAGCGCAGGCGGAACAACTTTTGAAAGATTGAATGAACGCGGTTCAATGGTTTTTGATTTGTGCGGTACTCATGTGTGTCGCCGTGGTTTTGGTGTTTGCGTGGAGTTTGCGTCGCGCGTCGCTGGCAGGTTTGCAGCTCAGTGAACACGAGAATGTGTTGTCGCAGGTGGCGGTTTACCGCGAGCACTTGGCCGAGTTGCAGCACGAACTCGCGCAAGGCACCCTTGACCAGGCTGGTTTTGATACGTCGCATGAAGAATTGACCCAGCGTCTGCTGGAAGACACACCGCAGAAAACCGCCTCTGCGCCGCAGGCCTTGCCGCACTGGCGTGGCTTGGTGGCAGGTTTGGCCTTGGCTATTCCCTTGTTGTCGTTCAGCATGTACTTTTGGTTGGGCACACCTGTTGGAATCGATCCATTGCTTGCCAACCAAGTCGGCGGTGACGAACAAATTTCCAGCGAAAAACTGCAAGCCATGTCCGATCAACTGCGCCAACGTTTGGCCGAGAACCCCAACAATGCCGAAGGCTGGGTGATGCTCGGGCGCATAGAACGCGCTTTGGCCCGTTTTGATCCGGCGGATGAGGCCTTTAAAAAGTCGCTCTCCATTGCGGCCAATGACGATGTACGCATTGAACGCGCAGAGGTGCTGGCGCAAAAAAACCAAGGCAAGTTTGAGGGTGAGCCATGGGACATCATCCAAAGTGTGCTCAAAGCAGACCCAGAGCATGGCAATGCTCTGCTGCTGGCAGGCAGTGCCGCTTTTTCGCAAGGTCAGTTTCAAGACGCGCTGAAATACTGGGACAAAGTTCGCGGTTTGTTGCCAGTTTCCTCGCCTGACTTGCCGGCTTTGGTGGAAGCTATCAACAAGGCGCGTGAACGCTTGAACATGCCCGCTCTTGACTCTGACACGGTGGTGGCCCAAGCGCCACAAGCGCCTGCACCAACCGCTAAGCCAATGCAGGGCAAAACAGCGCCAGGCGCGGAACGCATTGCTGGCCGTGTCAGCCTAGACCCTTCCTTGGCCTCGCAAGTTTCCCCGCAAGACACGGTGTTTATTTATGCCAATGCCGCTGATGGTCCGCGTATGCCATTGGCCATTGTGCGCACCACGGTAGACAAATTGCCTTACGACTTTGTGCTGGACGACAGCATGGCGATGAACCCGCAAATGAAGCTCTCGCACATCAGCGCGGTGATGGTGCGGGCGCGTATTTCAAGAAGCGGTAACGCCATGGCGCAACCCGGCGACTTGGGGGTGAGCGCAGGCCCCATCAAGCCCGGTAGCAAAGAAAAACTGAACTTGGTGATTGCCCAGCCCTTGAGTAAATAGGGGCTGGACGGTGGGCTATCAGCCCATCAACAAACCATGGGTACGTGCAAAGTGCAGGGTTTGGGTACGGCTTTTGACACCTAAGCGGCGGAACAGGCGCCACAAATGCACCTTGACGGTGTGTTCGCTGATGCTGAGTTCGGCGGCGATATCGCGGTTGGACAAACCGCGGTCCAACATCAGGATGAGTTGCTTTTGGCGTTTGGACAGTTTGATGTCGCCAATCACCACGACTTCGGCATCATCATCGCCATTGTCAGACTTCATGATGTCTTGGATGGCTGCAGAAATTTCGGCAGTGTCGGTGGATTTTTCAATGTAGAGATCTGCGCCTGCTTCCAGGCAAGCGTCACGCGCTTCGCCAGAAGGCATGGCAGAGAGCACCACCAAGGGAATTTCGGGGTACATTTTTTTCACATCGGAGATAGCGGTAGCGCCCTTGACGCCTGGCAGCAGCAAGTC
>CAMDIP010000121.1 GCA_945899335.1 Bordetella parapertussis | reverse complement strand
GCAATGCCAGGTTTGTCAGGCACGCCGATGATGGAAATTTTGGCTTCATCACGGGTGAAGGCAATGCCCGATACGATGGCTTGTTCCATTTGTTCGTCTTCCTCAAAAGTAATCAAAGTGCCAGACTTGGCTTCCTCATGAATATCGATATCCCATGGCGTGAAGCTTGACAACACACGCAGGGGTACTTTGTATTTACCAGCAAACTCCACCGAACGGATTTGCAGCACCTTGCTGCCAAGGGATGCCATCTCCAGCATTTCTTCAAAGCTGACTGTATGCAAGCGACGTGCTTCAGGCACCACACGGGGGTCGGTGGTGTAAACGCCATCCACATCGGTGTAGATCAAGCATTCTGCGGCCTTCATGGCAGCTGCCACCGCCACCGCCGAGGTGTCTGAACCACCGCGACCCAAGGTGGTGATGTGGCCTTCTGGGTCGACCCCTTGAAAGCCGGTGATGATGACCACCTTGCCTGCGTTCAAATCTGCACGCACACGGGCATCATCAATGGACGCTATACGCGCCTTGGTGAAGGCGCTGTCGGTGCGAATAGGCACTTGCCAACCGGCATAGCTGACCGACGGCATACCCTCGGCCTGCAAAGCAATGGCCAGTAAAGCAGACGAGGCTTGCTCACCAGTGGCAGCCAATGCGTCGAGTTCTCTGAAGTGTTTGGCGTCGCTTGACTGTGGCGCCAACTCTTTGGCTAAACCTAATAAACGGTTGGTCTCGCCACTCATGGCGGAAGGGACCACCACCATCTGGTGTCCCGCTCTGGCCCATTTGGCCACGCGCTTGGCCACATTGCGTATGCGTTCGGTCGAGCCCATGGAGGTGCCGCCGTATTTATGAACGATCAATGCCATCGTAGTAGAAAGTATCTCTATGCAAAAGCTACAAATTGTACCAATCGATGTTATCGCCCACCCTGCGCACAAAGCCATCGCCTACTTTGATGTCAATTTGGTGCCCACGCGTTCGACAAGCATCGATTTGGTGCATCAGTTGATCTAGTTGCGCTGTACTGCAAGCTACTTTCCTCTGCAGCAACCAAGCCCGCAAGACATTGGCTTGGCGAGCAACGCTGAGTTGCTGCAAAGCCGCCAACTGAGGGGGCACCCCAGTGCGCTGTAAATCGAGCAAGGCCATGTCATCCAAAATTGTTTGCGCTTGCGCCGCATGACGAGCACTGCGGCCAAAGGTTTGCCGAAAAGAGGGGAACGCTTCTTCAAGAACAGGCAGTAATTGGTGTCGAATGCGGTTACGGGTATAGCGATCGTCTTGATTGGTGGGGTCTTCGACCCAAGACACCCCTTCTTGCACCAGCCAGTCACGCAACTGCTGCGCCGGTACATCTAACCAAGGGCGGTGAATGCGCAAGCCTCCACGCTCAACCGATGCTGGCATGGCCGACAAGCCTGGCAAGCCTGCGCCGCGCGTTAACGCCAGCAAGACCGTTTCAACTTGGTCATCTGCGTGTTGCGCCAAGGCAATGTCTTGAATGGTGCCGCCCCAATGCGTTTTCAACACCTGCGCATAGGCTTGGTAACGCGCTTGACGTGCAGCGTCTTCAGGGCTTTCACCACTGTTCGGGTGTGCGTTGACATGGGTCACCACCAAAGGCACAGACCACAGGTCACACCATGTTTGGCAATGGGAGGCGAAGTCGTCAGCCGCAGCCTGCAAGCCGTGATGCACATGTACCGCCCGTACTTGCCCAGGCCACTGCTTGTTACAGGCCAATAGCAAAGCACAAGAATCTGCGCCGCCACTCAAGGCAACCGCAAAAGGCAAAGAAGGTGAAAAATGCGCTAAAGAGGGGGGAGCCAAGTTAACGCGCGTCGGCTTTGGTATCGGTGAAGCGCCCATAGCTTTGCAAGCGCTCGTAACGTCTGTCGAGCAACTCTTTGAGTTTGAGGTCGGTGACTTGACGCCATGCATCGTTGAGGCCGCGCTTGAGTTGCGACGCCATGAGTTTGGTATCGCGGTGAGCACCACCCACAGGTTCATTCACGATCTTGTCAACCAAACCCAAGGCTTTCAAGCGGTGCGCTGTGATGCCCAAGGCATCTGCAGCGTCCGATGCGCGTTCCGAGGTTTTCCACAAAATAGAAGCACAGCCCTCAGGGCTGATGACGGAGTAAATCGAGTACTGCAACATCAAAAGCTGGTCTGACACGCTGATGGCCAATGCACCACCAGAACCACCCTCGCCGATGATGGTGGTGATGATGGGTACTTGCAGTTGTGCCATCTCGAAAATATTGCGGCCTATGGCCTCAGACTGGCTGCGCTCTTCAGCGTCAATGCCCGGAAAAGCACCAGGCGTATCGACAAAGGTAAACACCGGCAGCTTGAACTTCTCTGCGGTCTTCATCAAACGCAAGGCTTTGCGGTAACCCTCGGGGCGGGTCATGCCGAAGTTGCGTGCGGTGCGTTCTTTGGTGTCACGCCCTTTTTGCTGACCCATGACCATGCAAGCGTTGCCATTGAAGCGAGCCAAACCGCCCACAATGCTCAAGTCGTCAGAAAAATGCCTGTCGCCATGCATCTCTACAAAGTCGGTGAAGATTTCGTTGATGTAGTCGAGCGTGTAAGGGCGCTCTGGGTGACGTGCAATCTTGGTGATTTGCCAAGGGGTGAGGTCACTGTAAATATCTTTGGTGAGTTGCTGGCTTTTTTTGGCGAGTTGGTCTATTTCATCTGAAATATCCACAGCAGACTCGGTTTGCACATACCTAAGTTCTTCAATCTTGCCTTCGAGTTCGGCAATCGGTTGCTCGAAATCGAGAAAAGTTTTTTTCGCCAATCGTCTCTCCTTGCGCTGTGTTCGCTTTAGGTACCTAGTAGGCCACCGGTTGCGGGTCTAGCGAGCGCCAAATATACCAAGTTGCCACGCTGCAGTAGGGCGCCCAAGCGGCAGCCACTTCACGCGCATCGCTGCGGCTGACCGATTCGCCAGAAAAATAGTTATTACTGATGCCGTTAATGAGGCCCACATCGTCCAGTGGAAGCACATTGGGACGCATCAAATAAAAGATGAGAAACATCTCTGCAGTCCAACGGCCTATGCCGCGTATGGAGACAAGCTCTTCGATGATGGCGTCATCATCCATGCCAGCCCATTGACGCGCATTGACTGAGCCATTAGCGAAATGCAAAGCCAAATCGACCAAGTACTCAACCTTGCGAGCGGACAGCCCTGCTGCCCGCATGTCGTCCACTTTGAGTTTCAAAACATATGCGGGCGTTATCTTTTTGGGCAAAGCTGAAAACCTGTCCCACACAGCTTGCGCTGCCTTGACTGAAATTTGCTGCCCCACAATGCTTCTGGCGAGGGTGACAAAAGCATCTCCACGGGACTCTAGGCAGGCGTCGCCAAACTGCGGGATGAGTCGGCGCATGACGCGGTCTTTTTTGGCCAAGTGCTTGCAAGCCTCTTCCCAATAAGGTGGGACCGCACTTTTGACAGGCAAACTGACCACCATCAGGCACGCTCCCATTGCGTGCCTTGTGCCGAGTCTTTCAGCATAACGCCCATGTCAATCAAGGTTTGTCGGAGGCGATCAGCTTCAGCAAAGTCTTTACTGGCCTTTGCTTGTGCGCGGGCATCAATCAAGGCCTGAATCTGGGCCTCATCGACTTCGTTGCCTGCCTGCAAAAAATCTTGCGGGTGACTTTGCAACAAACCCAGCACACCCCCCAAACTTTTGAGCAAACCCGACAACTGTGTTGAATGTGAACGGTTAACTTCTGCAGCCAATTCAAACAAGACCGCCACCGCTTCTGGGGTACCGAAGTCCTCGTCCATGGCGGCCTTGAATCGCGCTGCGTATGCGTCTTGCCAATCGATGGGCACATCAGTGGGCGCCACCGCATGCAAAGCTGTGTACAAGCGCTTGAGGGAAGCGCGTGCATCGTCTAAATGCACATCGCTGAAATTCAGAGCACTGCGGTAATGGCTGCGCACCACAAAGAAACGCACCACCTCTGGGTCATACAGTTTCAGTACTTCGCGGATGGTGAAGAAGTTGTCCAAGCTTTTGGACATCTTCACGTTATCAACATTGATAAAGCCGTTGTGCATCCAAATACTGGCCATGGGTTGGCCATTGGCCCCCTCGCTTTGGGCAATTTCATTTTCATGATGGGGGAACTGCAAATCAGCACCACCCCCATGGATATCGAAACTTTGGCCCAACAACTCGCAAGCCATAGCCGAGCATTCAATATGCCAACCAGGGCGTCCCGCACCAAAAGGGCTGTCCCATTTCACTTCTTGAGGCTCTTCGGGTTTGGCAGATTTCCACAGCACGAAGTCCAGTGGGTCTTCCTTGCCATCAAGCACCGCCACACGCTCGCCTGCATGCAACTCGTCCAATGATTTACCGGAGAGTTTGCCGTAGCTAGTGAATTTACGAACAGCGTAATTTACGTCGCCGCTGGGTGCGCGGTAGGCCAAGCCTTTGTCTTCAAGCTGGCCAATGAGGGAGAGCATTTGTGGCACGTAATCGGTGGCACGAGGTTCGAGTGTGGGTCGCTCAATTCCTAGGGCATCTGCATCTTGGTGTAATGCCGCAATCATGCGGTCCGTTAAAGCGCGAATACTTTCACCGTTTTCGGTGGCTCGGCGAATAATTTTGTCGTCTATGTCGGTGACGTTGCGCACATAAGTAACCTGCAAGCCGCTGTGGCGCAACCAGCGCTGAACCACATCGAACGCCACCATGGAACGCGCGTGACCAAGGTGGCACAAGTCATAAACCGTCATACCGCAAACATACATGCGCACCTGTCCGGGTGTTAGCGGCGTCAAGTTTTCCAACGCACGGGTTAGGGTGCTGTAAATGCGGATGGTCATGGTGAAATA
>CAMDIP010000120.1 GCA_945899335.1 Bordetella parapertussis | reverse complement strand
ATGACCTACCACGTTGAAGCTTCCAAGTACCCCGGCGGCAAGCTGTGGTTGGGCGGTGCGTTCAAGACCATCCCCAGCGAAAAGCAAACCGGTCGTTTGTCTGCTGTCAATATTGACACAGGCAAAGTGGCATGGAAATTTGACACAGAGCAGCCTTTGATTGGTGGCGTTTTGGCCCCCGCTGGCGACTTGGTGTTCAACGGCGAGGCCAATGGTCTGTTCCGCGCATTCGATGCCAAAAATGGCAAAAAATTGTGGGAATACCAAACTGGCGCCGGTGTAAATGCACCTGCTGTGTCATATTCAGTGGGTGGCAAGCAGTACGTTGCCGTGGCCTCTGGTGGTAACAACCAGATCGATGCCAAGCGTGGCAACTCTGTGGTGGTGTTCGCACTGCCCTAAGCTCAACTGAGCTTTGAGTCCTAAGGCCTGCGGCGCACGAAAGTGCCCTCAGGCCTTTTTTCTAGACGACGGATGAAGGTGTATGAAAAACTTTTTTGCTTTGATGGTTTCTTTCCTGCTAATGAACGGCGCCACTTTGGCCGCCGATGAAATGCCTGCCAAGGCAGCCATGTGTTTGGGTTGCCATGGTGTGAACGGCAACTCCAGCATGCCTGGCACGCCCAGTTTGGCGGCGCAAAACGCCCGCTATATTTATCTGCAACTGCGTGACTTCCAAGAAGGTCGCCGCGAAAACCCCATCATGTCGCCCATGACCGCAGGCCTCACGCGTCCCGAAATACAAGAGTTGGCCAACTATTTTTCCAAGCAAAAGCTCACCAGCAAAGGTTTTAAAGCTGATCCTGACAAGGCCGCCTTGGGCAAAGCCAAGGCCGATGAAACTTTGTGCGCCATGTGCCATTTGGGCGAGTTTGTGGGACAGAATGAAATTCCCAAAGTTGCCGGACAAAACTTTGACTATGTGGTGAAAACTTTGAAAGACTTCAAAGCCAAAAACCGCACCAATGACGCTGGCAATATGACCAGCGTGGCCAGCACTTTAAGCGATCAAGACATCGAAAACCTAGGCCATTACATTGCTGGCCTAAACTAGCAGCCATGTCTGTCAACACCTTCCCCGCACTTGAGGTCTACCGTGACCCCAAGCGCTGGGCATGGTGGTTTTCTTTGGGTGTTCCAGCCCTGATCGGCTTGGGGCCCTTGCTGATGCTGTGGCAGGGCGACCCCTTGATGCTGTTGTGGCCCTTGGTATTTTTGTATTTGGCTGTGCCTTTGGCAGACGCCTTGCTGGGCGAAGAGCGCAGCAACCCGCCCGAGTCGGCGGTGGCGCAGTTGGAAGCTGATGCCTACTACCGCTTCATCACCTATGCGTTGGTGCCAGTGCTGTGGGGGGCTTTTGTATTCGCCACTTGGTTTGTGGCCAGCCATGACTTGCCTTGGTATGCATGGCTTGCCATGGTGCTCAATACCGGTGCCGTGGGCGGTTTTGGCATCAACCTTGGTCATGAGATGGGGCATAAACACCATCGTTTAGAGCGATGGTTGGCCTTGATCACTTTGGCCCCCTCCGGCTATGGGCATTTCACCATTGAGCACAACCGTGGCCATCACTCAGAGGTAGCCACACCGCACGACTGCGCCTCCTCGCGAATGGGCGAGTCTATTTGGCGCTTTGTGTGGCGTGAAATGCCTGGTGGTGCGGTGCGGGCTTGGCGACTGGAGTCGCAGCGCCTGCGCGATCAGGGGTTCGCTGTGTGGGATCTGCGAAACCACATTTTGCAGGGCTTGACCATTACCTTTGCGCTATGGGCGCTCTTGATGCTGTGGCTAGGTTGGCAGGTTTTGCCTTTCTTGTTGGCTGCATCCGCTTGGACCAATTTCCAGCTGACTTCGGCCAACTATGTCGAGCATTACGGTTTGCTTCGCCTACAGCAAGCCGATGGTCGTTTTGAGCGTTGCCAGCCGCGCCATTCTTGGAACAGCAACCATGTGATGTCTAACTGGATGTTGTTTCATTTGCAGCGCCACGCCGACCACCATGCCCACGCGGCAAGGCGTTACCAAGCCCTGCGCCATTTTGACGATGCGCCGCAGTTGCCAAGCGGTTATGCAGGCATGTTTTTGCTGGCCTATGTGCCGCCACTGTGGTTCGCGGTGATGAACCCAAGGCTCTTAGATGCCGTGGGACGCGACCCAGCGCTTATCAATTTTGCGCCGGGTCAGCGCGAGACGCTGTGCCGCCAGTACGGTTTGCGCCTCGCCTAAGTTTTATTTCAAACCAGCAGCAGCGCGCAGTGCGGCTGCGCGGTCGGTTTTTTCCCAAGTGAAGTCGGGCTCGTTGCGGCCAAAGTGGCCGTAAGCGGCGGTCTTCTCATAGATGGGGCGCAGCAGGTCCAACATTTGGATGATGCCTTTGGGGCGCAAGTCGAAATGCTCGTTCACCAGCGCGGCGATTTTGTCGTCAGCGATAACGCCAGTGCCGTGGGTGTTGATGGTGATGTTCATGGGGCGGGCCACGCCAATCGCGTAAGCCACTTGAACTTGGCATTGGGTGGCCAGACCGGCGGCGACCACGTTTTTGGCCACATAGCGTGCAGCGTAAGCTGCTGAGCGGTCGACCTTGGAGGGGTCTTTGCCCGAGAACGCACCACCACCGTGGGGGCAGGCGCCGCCGTAGGTGTCCACAATGATTTTGCGACCAGTCAGACCGCAGTCGCCTTGCGGGCCACCCACCACAAAACGCCCGGTGGGGTTGATCAGGTATTTGGTATCCATCAGCCACTCTTTGGGCAACACCGGCTTGATGACTTCTTCAATGATGGCCTCATTAAAAGATGCTTTCATTTTGGTTTGCGACTCGGATTGGTCTGGACTGTGTTGGGTCGACAGCACCACGGTGTCGATGCTGTGGGGCTTGCCATCCACATAGCGCATGGTCACTTGGCTTTTGGCGTCGGGGCGCAAAAAAGGCAAGCGGCCGTCACGGCGCAGTTGGGCTTGGCGCTCCATCAGGCGGTGGGCATAGTAGATGGGCGCGGGCATCAACTCAGGGGTTTCTTGGCAGGCGTAGCCAAACATCAAACCTTGGTCGCCCGCACCTGTGTTCAAGTGATCGTCAGATGCTTGATCCACGCCTTGGGCGATATCGTTGGATTGCTTGTCATAGCAAACCATGACCGCGCACCCTTTGTAGTCGATGCCGTACTCGGTGTTGTCGTAACCGATGCGCTTGATGGTGTCGCGAGCCACTTGGATGTAATCCACATGCGCGTTGGTGGTGATTTCACCCGCCAACACCACCAAGCCGGTGTTGGTCAGGGTTTCTGCAGCCACACGGCTGCGTGGGTCTTGCTTGAAGATGGCATCCAAAATGGCATCCGACACTTGGTCCGCCACCTTGTCGGGGTGGCCTTCAGAAACGGATTCGGATGTAAATAGATAGTCGTTCGCCATAAAAATGCTCCTGTGGTTGATTAACGCGTTGCCTCAACAAGGAGTTCGGCTAACGCTTTAGCAGATGGCTGAAAACCAGCCGACTCTTTCGAGTGTGTCGCCCTGCAAGTTGCTTCATTAACTCAGCGACAATGGTTATTCTAACCAACCGCGCAGTGTTTTTTGGAGTCTTGTTCGCCAAACGCATTTGCATACTCAATGACAAGTTTGTTTCGTTTTCTGGCCTTGGTACCTTTGCGATGGATGCAGGGCTTGGGCGCTGGCTTGGGTTGGGTGGTGTGGTTTGTGTCGCCTTCCTACCGCAATCAGTTTCATCACCAAATTCGAGCTGCAGGTTTGACTTGGGCGCAAACCCGTGCCGCTGTGTCGGCCACCGGCAAGATGGTGGCTGAACTGCCGTGGCTGTGGGCCAGAGCGCAGGGCCAATCGGTGTTGCCGCGAGTGCAATGGACAGGCCTTGGTCATTTCGAAGAGGCCATGCAAGCAGGCAAGGGCGTCATATTGTTATCGCCCCATTTGGGTTGCTGGGAAATGGGTGGGCAAGCCTTGGCAGAAAAGCTCGGCCCCCTGCATGGCGACTTGCTGGCTTTGTACAGACCCCCGCGCAAAGCGTGGTTGCAAGAGGTGGTGGGAATGTCAAGGCAGCGGCAGTTCTTCAAAACCGCCAGCGCATCTTTGCGTGGGGTACGCGCCTTGGTGAAGCATTTACACAAAGGGGGGTTCACAGCCATTTTGCCCGACCAAGTACCACCCGAGGGTCAAGGGGTGTGGGCGCCGTTTTTCGGACGACCGGTTTACACCATGACCTTGTTACCCAAGCTTGCTCAGCAAACCGGCGCCACGGTGTTGCTGGCTTGGTGCGAGCGCTTAGATGCGGGTCGTTATGTGTTTCATGTCTTGCCCCCCAGTTTGCAGGCCTTGAACCATGCAGGCACCTCACCCGAACAAGCCGCTTTGCTGATGAACCAAGCCATAGAGCACATGGTGCTGTCTCGCCCCGACCAGTACCTGTGGGGCTATGCGCGGGACAAACAACCGCGAGCAGGCGACTGACGATGGATACATTGGTGCGCTGGTCTATGCGGGTTTTAGCTTTGTTGCCTTTGCCGCTATTACGCAGTTTGGGTTTTGTGCTGGGTAACGTACTTTGGTTGCTTGCCGGGAAGCGGCGCAAAGTGGTGTTGACCAATTTGGCTTTGTGCTTCCCTGCAGCAAGCGCAAAAGAGCAGCGTCGAATGGGGCGAGCACATATGGTGTTGTTTGCCCAAGCTTGGTTAGACCGCGCTTGGTTATGGAACGGCAGCCCTGAGTTGGCTGCCAGTCGCTTGCAAATGGTGGGAGAGGTGCAGGCTTTGCAGCAAAGCAAGGGAGCGGTTATTTTTGCGCCGCACTTTGTAGGTCTTGACGCGGGATGGACCGCGCTGTGTTTGCATCTGCAACGCAACTTCTCCACCATCTACACGC
>CAMDIP010000119.1 GCA_945899335.1 Bordetella parapertussis | reverse complement strand
CTTCATCACTGTGGTTCATATCCTGCGCCATCACGCGTCGAGGGTCTGCAAAGGCGAACTGAGCCAAAGCAAAAGCCACATGGTGCTTTCTTTGATTGGCAAAATCCTTTGCTGCATCCCATTCAAATCTGGTTTTTTCCACTTACGATCCTATCAAATGACCATATAAATAGCCATATAAAAATAAATACTTGTGCGGCATCGATGATGCCTTTACACAAATTTAGGATCTAGAAGAAATTTTTAGCGAAGTGAGGAATACTTTTTCAGCGAGTTGCGATCAAGGCGCGAACACGCCAAGCCAATAGGGTGCCCAAAACAGCCGCATAGACACCCACTTCAGCGAAGTCGTTTTTGCCGGCTCGCATCCAGAAAAAATGCAACACGGCCAATACAGCCACTGCATATACCAAGCGGTGAAGGGTTTGCCAGCGTTTCACACCCAAAAGGCGAATGGCCGCATTGAACGAGGTCAAGGCCAAAGGCAGCATACAAATCAGTCCGCCAAAACCCAGCCAAATAAAAGGTCGCTTAAGGATGTCGCGCCAAATGTCATTGAGCTCAAAGCCTTGGTCAAACCAAGCGTAGCAAAGCATGTGCAAACAGGCATAGGCAAAGGTGCTCACACCCAAAGTGCGACGAAAGCGCAGCAGCGCAGCTGTGCCTGTGAGTTCTCGCAAAGGCGTGATGGCCAGCACCACACACAGTCCGCGCAAGGTCCAATCCCCAGTTTGTCGGGTCAAAGCCTCAGCGGGGTTGGCGCCCAAAAGATCGTTGAATGCAGCATAAATCAACCAAGCGGCAGGCAGCGCCAAAAGCAACACCAGCAAAGGTTTAGCCCAAGGCGACAACAAGCGCTTGCGCACATTCATGTCGGTCACCGTCAGATTCAGAAATTCTTGCTCAAGTCCAAGCCGCTGTACAAAGACGCCACCTGCGCTTCATAGCCGTTGAACATCAAGGTTTTGCGCTTTTTGTTGAACAAGCCATCTTCACCAATGCGACGCTCGGTGGCTTGGCTCCAGCGGGGGTGGTCTACATTGGGGTTCACATTGGAATAAAAACCATATTCGTTTGCAGCCGCTTTGTTCCATGCAGTGGCGGGTTGTTTGTCAGTAAAACGAATTTTCACAATGCTTTTGGCGTTTTTAAAGCCGTATTTCCAAGGTATATTCAAGCGAATCGGCGCGCCATTTTGGTTGGGCAGAACTTCTCCGTACATGCCAAAAGTCAGCAGGGTCAGGGGGTGCATGGCCTCGTCCATGCGCAGACCCTCGACATAGGGCCACTCCAACACCCGCGAGCCTACATTGGGCATGGTCTTGGGATCGGCCAAGGTCACAAACTCGATAAATTTGGCACTGCCCAAGGGATCGACGTGTTTGACAAGCGTGGACAAAGAAAAACCAATCCACGGAATGACCATCGACCAACCCTCTACACACCGCATACGGTAGATACGCTCTTCCATGGCGCCCAACTTCATCACCTCTTCCAATCCCAAACGCATAGGCTTTTTCACCAAGCCCTCGATTTCCAAGGTCCATGGCTTGGTCTTCAAGCTTTGGGCATTGCGGGCGGGCTCAGACTTGTCGGTACCGAACTCGTAGTAGTTGTTGTAAGTGCTGGCATAGGCGTAAGCCGTGGGCACCTCCAGCGCTAAGGCATTGTCAAGCGCAGAGCGTTTGTTGGGCAAGGCTGGCAATTTGCCAGGCACCACTGTGGGGGTTGGACTGTTTTGTGACCAAGCCCCGCCCACGCTTGTGAGCAAACCCAAACCCAAACTTTGCTGCAGCAAGGCACGCCGGTTCAGGTAGGCGACTTTGGGAGTGATATCGCTGGGCAAATCGGTGCTGGCAGTGTCAGGGGCTAAGCGAATCAACATATTCAGGGTCTCCAAACAAAAAGGGCCGACATCACGTCAGCCCTTGTGCAGTTAAGTGAAAAGAAAAGTCTACTTTAAACCGGCGATGTAGTCAGCCAAGGCTTTGATTTCCTTGTCATTCAATTTAGCAGCAACTTGGCCCATTTGCAGGCTGTTGAGGCGCACACCATCGCGGAACTGGGTAAGTTGCGAGGTGGTGTACTCAGCGTGCTGACCGGCCATGCGGGGGTATTGCGAGGGAATGCCCGCGCCTGTGGGGCTGTGGCAACCGGCGCAAGCAGGTATTTGGCGATCGGCAATGCCACCACGGTAGATTTTTTCACCCAAGGTGGCCAAGTCTTTGTCTTTGGCAAAGCCGGGCTTGGCGGTTTTAGTGGCAAGAAAAGCACCAATATTGCGGGCATCCTCTTCGCTCAAAGAGGCAGCCAAACCAGACATGATGGCGTTGGCGCGCTTGCCTGATTTGTATTCAACCAGTTGCTTGGCGATGTATTCAGGGTGTTGCTGAGCAAGTTTGGGATAAATGGGTACGCCGGAGTTGCCATCAGCGCCATGGCAAGAGGTGCAAACAGCGCCGTACAAAGCGCCGCCTTTGGCTGCGTCAGCTTTGGCGGGAGCAGCGGGTGGGTCGTTGGCAAGCGCTAGGCTGGTAACAGCCAACGCACTGGTAGCAATCAGCAATCGGGCGAAAAAAGTCATGGCTTCTATGGGTTATCAGTTCTGTGAGTGATTCTACAATGTAGCTCTGTTCGCCTCTTTGGGCGTTCTGGAAGAAACCCTTTGGCCTCAAGCTCACCCCCGCTGGACGACGCACAGGCGCAGCGCATCAAACAGGCCGTGGGCTGGTTGCATACCGCTCGTTTTTTGACCACCGCCGCCCAGCTGCACCACCTCCCTGCCTACGACCAACCCGAAATTGCGTTTGTTGGGCGCTCTAATGCGGGCAAATCCACCTGCATCAATGTTTTGACACAGCAACGGCAACTGGCCTATGCCTCTAAAACGCCAGGGCGCACCCAACACATCAACTTGTTTGCACTAGGTCGGCAAAACCTAACCGACGCGGTGCTGGCCGACTTGCCAGGCTATGGCTATGCTGCTGTGCCCAAGGCCGACAAAGTGCGCTGGCAGCGCGTCATGGCCAATTACCTGATGACGCGGGACAACCTGAAAGGCGTGGTGTTGCTGTGCGACCCGCGCCTGGGCTTGACCGAACTCGATGAAATTTTGCTAGAAGTCATTCGCCCCAAGGTGGAAGAGGGTTTGAAGTTTTTGATGCTGCTCACCAAGGCAGACAAACTCAACCGCAGCGAAGGCCAAAAAGCTTTGTCAATTGCCAAACTGCAGTCCGGTGGCGGGCAAGCGCATTTGTTTTCGTCTCTGAAAAAACAAGGCGTTGAAGAGGTGAGCATGGAGCTGTATGGCTGGACCCATACAGCACCCTCGCCCGAGCCCACACCAGCGCCCACACCTGTTGTATGAAGCAGCAAATGCTTAGCCTCTCCAACGGCATCACTTTGGACTGCCGCATCGCTGGCGCTGAAGGCCGCCCGCTGATGCTTTTCTTGCACGGCTTTCCAGAGGCTGCGTTTGTGTGGGACGGGATGCTGGATTTTTTCTCTGCGCCAGAGCATGGTGGCTATTTGTGCGTGGCACCCAATTTGCGCGGTTATGCAGGGTCTAGTGCGCCCAGCGATGTCGCAGCCTACCGCGCCAAACATTTGGTGCAAGACCTGGTCGCATTGAAAGACCTGTTGTCGCCACAACAGCCCTTGGCTTGCTTGGTCGCCCACGATTGGGGCGGCGCGGTGGCTTGGAACATGGCCAACCAACATCCCGAGTTGATGCGTCAATTGGCCATCATCAACTCCCCACACCCAGGCACTTTTTTGCGCGAGCTTCAGTCCAGCCCCGAGCAACAAGCCGCCAGCGCCTACATGAACTTCCTGATTCGACCCGACGCAGAAGTCTTGCTGGCCGAAGATGACTACCGCCGCTTATGGGCTTTTTTCACCAACATGGGCGCGCTTGATGGACCCTACGCTTGGTTGACCGACGAGGTCAAAGCGCAATACCGAGAGGTGTGGTCGCAGGGGCTGACCGGGGCGCTGAACTACTACCGCGCCTCCCCACTGCGCCCGCCGCGCGAAGCCGATGCAGCTGCTGCAGCCATCACCTTACCCAAGTCCATGTTAGATATTTTGGTGCCCACCTTGGTGTTGTGGGGTATGCAAGACATCGCCTTGCCACCAGGCTTGGTCGATGGCTTAGAGGACTACATCCCTGATTTGACTTTGCAGCGCATTGCAGATGGCAGCCACTGGCTGGTGCATGAACAGCCCACTTTGGTTGCGCAAAGCTTATTGGCGTTTTTACACAAAACTTAATCTGTGCCTGGCGGGTACAGCGAGGCTTCGTCGTTGGGGCGAGACTTAAAACGCTTATGCACCCAGTAGTACTGCGTGGGCATAGCGTCAATCCATGTTTGTAAACGCTGGTTCATCAAGGCGGTGTCGGCTTGTACATCGTCTGCGGGGTAATCAGTCCATGCGGCATGCACCTGCACCTCGTAGCCGGTGGCAGTCAAGCGGGTGGTGACTGGCACCACGGGTACCTGCCCCAAGCGAGACAATCGAGGCAGTGTCGTAACTGTTGCAGTAGCCACGCCATAAAACGGCACAAAAATAGATTCTTCCAAGCGGAAGTTCATATCGGGCAAGAGGTACAGCAAATCACCTTGACGCAAGGTGCTGACAATGGCTTTGAATCCATCCTCTCGGCGAAACAATCGCACCTGCCCGAAACGCTCGCGCCCATGCAGCACCCATTCATCGATACCCGCCGAACGCTGAGGCGTGTAGATGGTGGAGAAGTTGCGTTGCAGATGCAAACACAGCGCGGTCCATCCCGCGTCAAGACCTACAAAGTGCGGCGCAAAAATAACCGCTCCCTTGCTTTGCTGCAAAGCCTGCACCTCTCCCACCATTTGCAAGCGACTGGCA
>CAMDIP010000118.1 GCA_945899335.1 Bordetella parapertussis | reverse complement strand
CATTGAAAGGCTTGGGCGACGTGCAACGCATCAGCGCTCGCATCGCTTTGCGCCAAGTACGTCCCCGCGAATTGGTGGCGCTGGGTGCGGCGCTGCAACGCGCCAGCGCCCTGCCCGTGCTGCTTCAACCCGCTTTGCAAACCCCTTGGCTGAATACCTTGGCGACCTCCTTGCTGGCCCCACCTGAGTGCGCCACTTTGCTGCAAGCAGCTTTGCTGCCCGAGCCCGCGTCCTTGGTGCGGGACGGCAACATCATCAACCACGGCTTTGACGCGGAGTTGGACGAACTGCGTGGAATTCAGCACAACAGCGATGTATTTTTATTAGAACTTGAAGCGCGTGAACGCCAACGCACCGGCATTGCCAACCTGAAAGTGCAGTTCAACCGAGTGCATGGTTTTTACATCGAGGTCACCCAAGGCCAACTTGACCGTGTGCCCGACGATTACCGCCGTCGCCAAACCCTGAAAAACGCCGAGCGTTTCATCACGCCCGAGCTGAAAACCTTTGAAGACAAAGCCTTGTCGGCGCAAGACCGTGCACTAGCCCGTGAAAAGTTTCTTTACGAGCAACTGCTCGACAGCTTGCAAGGCTTTGTGTCGGCCTTAGGCCAAGTGGCTTGGGGCTTGTCCACCTTGGATGTCTTGGCCGCTTTGTGCGAACGCTCTCTCACCCTCAACTGGTGCGCCCCAGAGTTGGTGAACACCCCAGGCATCAGCATCACGCAAGGCCGTCACCCCGTGGTGGAGTCTCGCTTGGCCGAGACAGGTGGCAGCTTCATTGCCAATGACACGCAACTGGGCCCCGCGCAGCGCATGCAAATCATCACTGGGCCCAACATGGGCGGCAAGTCCACTTACATGCGACAAGTCGCCCTCATCGTTTTGTTGGCCAGCATCGGCAGCCATGTGCCTGCCACAGCTTGCAGATTGGGGCCCATAGACGCCATCCACACACGCATTGGCGCGGCTGACGATTTGGCCAACGCCCAATCCACCTTCATGCTGGAGATGACCGAGGGGGCGCAAATTTTGAACAACGCCACGCCGCAAAGTTTGGTGTTGATGGACGAGATTGGACGCGGCACCTCTACCTTTGACGGCTTGGCTTTGGCCAGCGGCATCGCCACCTATTTGCACGACAAAACACAGGCCTACAGTTTGTTTGCCACGCATTATTTCGAGCTGACCGAATTCGCTGCCAACCACCGCGCCGCAGTGAACGTGCATGTGAGCGCTGCCGAAAGCGGCAACGACGTGGTGTTCTTGCACGAGATTCAAGCTGGACCGGCAAGCAAAAGCTATGGCATTCAAGTCGCACGTTTGGCTGGGATGCCCACCGCAGTGTTGAACCATGCCAAACATGCTTTGGCGGCGCTGGAGACGGATGCCCAAGCCAGCCGCGCCCAAGTGGATTTGTTTGCCCCGCCCCCTGATGCTTTGGACAGCGGCCCCAGCCCCTTGCAAGCGGCAGTGAACCAAATTGACCCCGACAGCCTTACCCCGCGTGAAGCGCTGGATGCGCTTTACGCCTTGAAGAAACTCACATGACCCCTGCGACAGCCAGACCCATACCTGCCGGTAATCCGCTGGTGCTTTTTTTCCACGGCAACAGTTTCCCAGCCAGCACCTACAACGTCATGTTGAACGACTTGCGCCGCCGAGGATTGCAAGTCCATGCCTTGGAAAAAATTGGCCATAACCCGTCTTACCCCGTCAGCAGCAACTGGCCGCATTTGGTGGAAGAAGTCAAAGCCTTTGCCCAACCGCTGGTGGCCGCGCACACGGGCCCCGTGGTGTTGGTGGGTCACTCGCTGGGGGGCATGCTCAGTTTGATGCTGGCCGCGCAGTACCCCGAGTTGGCACATGCGGTGGTGATGGTGGATGCACCCGCCGTGGCGGGTTGGCAAGCGAATTTGTTGCACTTATCGAAAAAATTGTCTTTCACCGCCAAATACTCACCAGGTGCCGTGAGCAAAAAACGCCGCAACCAATGGGGCTCTTTGGACGAGGTGCGCCAGCATTTCGTCTCTAAGAAAAACTTTGCGCGTTGGCAAGCTCAGGTGCTTGAGGACTACATCACCCACGGCACCCAAGAGGTGACAGTGGAGGGGCAAGTGCTCAGAGAGCTGAGTTTTTCACGCGACATCGAAACCCTCATCTACAACACCGTACCCCACCATTTGGAAAGCCTCATCAAGCGTCACCCGCTGAAATGCCCTGTCAGCTTGGTGGCGGCACGGCATTCGCAAGAGATGAAGTTGGCGGGCATGGAGTTCACCAAGCGCATCACCAAAGGGCGCATCACCATCATCGATGGCACGCACTTGGTCCCCATGGAAAGCCCTTTAGCAACAGCTGCTGCAGTGGAGGCCGCTATTTTGAATATGCTGGGGCCCATGCTGCTAAAAAACTAAGGCTGCCAGACCACCATGCCGCTGTATGCGGTAGCCAAAACCACGATACCAAAAGCGATGCGGTACCAAGCAAACACCACAAAACTGTGGGTGGCTATGTAGCGCAGCAGCCAACGCACACAAGCCCAAGCGCTTAAAAACGAGAACACCAAGCCGACCACAAACATAGGAACATCCGCCAGGCTGAGTAAAGCGCGCTCTTTGTAGAGGCTGTAAGCTCCCGCGCCTATCAGCGTGGGGATAGCCAAGTAAAAAGAAAAGTCGGTGGCCGCTTTACGGCTCATACCTAACAACATGCCACCAATGATGGTGGCGCCGCTACGGCTGGTGCCTGGCACCATAGCCAAACATTGCACCAAGCCTACCTTCAAGGCGTCCCAAGGCGTCATGCTTTCCACGTTGACGATGCGTACATGGTCGTCAGGGTGGCCTGCATGCAAAGGTTTGCGACCCCAACCTTCCACCCACAAAATAATGATGCCCCCAATGATGAAGGTGGACGCCACCACGGTGGGCGTGAACAAATGCGCTTTGATGGCCTTGCCAAACAAAAGGCCCAGCACCACAGCAGGCACAAAGGCGATGAACACATTCATGGCAAAACGCCGCGCTAAGCGCTGCGTGGGCAGCGCAACGAGGGTGCTGGAAATTTTTTGCCAATAAACAATGATGACGGCCAAGATGGCGCCGGTTTGGATGGCGATGTCAAAGACCTTGGCTTTCTCGTCGTCAAAGCCCAGCAAAGCACCCGCAAGGATGAGGTGGCCAGTGGACGAGATGGGCAAAAACTCAGTCAGACCCTCCACGGTACCCATCACTGCGGCTTTCAAAAGTAACATGAAATCCACGACGTATCCTTTTGATTAATTTGGGTTTATTCTAAACTCTCGTGAATCTTGATACATTCAAACCTCCCTATGCAACTCACTCCCCTGATCGCCGTTCACATGACCACTGCCATTGGCGCAGTGGTGATCGGGCCGTTTGCGCTATGGGCTCGCATGGGGTCTACGCAACGGCCTTGGCTGCACCGCGCAATGGGCTATGCCTACACCACCCTCATGCTGCTCGCGGCTACAACTGCTTGCTTTATTCGTGATTTCAATTTACCCAATTTCCATGGCTTTACCGCCATCCATGTATTGATTCCGGTCACGCTGGTCAGCTTGTGGGTCGCTTTTCGCGCCATCGCTAAAAAAGACTTTGTTACCCACCGCATCACCATGCAGTCCCTGTATGTCGGCGCTTGTCTGATTGCTGGCGGTTTCACCCTGCTGCCCTCACGCTATTTGGGAAATTTGATTTGGCGTGAATGGCTTGGGTGGTTTTAGCAGCACATTTGTGCCCCCTAAAATCCCCGCATGACCAAACCCGCCTCCCCTGCAACACCTGAAGAACAAAAAGTCAGCAACTTCCTGCGCCAGATCATCAAAAACGATTTGGATAAAGGCACTTATGCCAGCCGCCTCTGGGCGGGCAGCCCCGGTGACGCGGCGCACCACGCCAAGGGCGAGCTCGATACCGCCAAAATCCGCACCCGCTTTCCACCCGAGCCCAATGGCTATTTGCACGTGGGCCACGCCAAAAGCATTTGCATCAACTTCGGACTGGCCCAAGAGTACGGCGGCGTGTGCCACCTGCGCTTTGACGACACCAACCCCGAAAAAGAAGACGCCGAATACGTCAACGCCATCATCGACGCGGTGAAGTGGTTGGGCTTTAGCTGGAGCCAGCCGGGCAACGACAAGGCTTACCAAGCCAGCGACTATTTTGACTTCATGTACCGCGCAGCCGAACATTTGATCGAAGCCGGCCACGCCTATGTGGACGAGCAAACGGCTGATGAGATGCGCAACAACCGAGGTGACTTTGGCAAGCCCGGTGTGAACAGCCCGTTTCGCAGCCGCACACCTGCCGAGAACCTGACCCGCTTTCGTGAGATGCGCGACGGTAAGCTCGCCGATGGTGCCGCCGTGCTGCGCGCCAAAATCGACATGGCCTCGCCCAACATCAATATGCGCGACCCGACCATCTACCGCATCCGCCGCGCAACGCACCACCACACGGGTGACAAATGGTGTATCTACCCGATGTACACCTTTGCCCACCCGATTGAAGACGCGTTGGAGCAAATCACCCACAGCATTTGCACTTTGGAGTTTGAAGACCAGCGCCCGTTTTACGATTGGCTGATGGATCGCCTGTGCGAATGCAAGTTGCTGGCCGCACCCAGCCCCAAACAATACGAATTTGCCCGTCTGAACCTTACCTACGTCATCACCAGCAAACGCAAGTTGGCTCAACTGGTGAGTGAAGGCAAAGTCAGCGATTGGGACGACCCGCGCATGCCCACCATCGTCGGCCTGCGCCGCCGCGGTTACACACCCGAGAGCTTGCGCCTGTTTGCCGACCGCATTGGCGTGACAAAGAGCGACAGTTGGATTGACTACAGCACCTTAGAGGGCTGCTTGCGCGAGAGCCTAGAGAACACCGCACACCGCGCCATGGCGGTGCT
>CAMDIP010000117.1 GCA_945899335.1 Bordetella parapertussis | reverse complement strand
GCAGACCGGTTAAGCCATGGGTTAAGCCATTCATCCAATTGCAGCATCTGCAGCCAAATGCTGGCCGCTTGCAGCAATCCCGCGATCAGCAAGGCGGTCATAACGGTTTCAGCCAGTAAACGCGCCTGCCCCGCTTGCACCCACATCTTGACCCAAGCACTCAGCAAAACCACAGCCAAAAGGTAGGAAGTGGTGACCAAGAAATAGCTGAAATAGGTAGTGTTGATGCCTGCGATGTACTGCACGCACGCCAGCAGCATCCAGGCACCACAGAGCATGCCAAGCGAGGTCAGGCGAAAGCGTGTGGCTTCTTTTGGTAGGTAAAAGCAGGTGACCATGCCAAACAGACCCAAGCCGAAAAAGGCCATCAGGTCTGAATTCAGGCGGGGGGTGACAGGGTTGATGATCGGTAGAGAGCTACCGACAAAGAGAAAAATGATCGACAAAAACAGCAGAGTTGCTGCTTTTGCTGAGGTTTTTTCGTATTCTGTGAAAGTATTCATTTTTTCGACTTTGTTGAAAAAATGAATACATTATACACATTTACTCTTTTAATGAATTCCTAAGTATTACACCTATATCTGGACGCTCTGCAAACGGGTCTGGCGGGTTTGTTCCATGAACAATTGCATCGAAGCGGGTTTGGGCATTGCCCAATGCCTTGGGATGGCTGTAGATGTAAAACTGCTCAGCTTTGATGGCATCAAACACCATCTGAGCGACCTGCGCAGCGCTGACTTTGCCACTGCCGACTGCTTTGTCGCTCATGGCTTGACCAATGAGTTGGCTTTTTGTGGCGGCGACAGCCGGCAAATTCGCTGGGCGGTTGCGCTCGCTTTGGTTGATGCCGGTAGGCACAAAGTAAGGGCACAGCACACTGGCGCTGATTTGCTCGCTGACCAATTTCAGATCTTGGTAAAGGGTTTCGGTTAAGGCCACCACCGCATGTTTGGTGACGTTGTAAATACCCATATTGGGGGGGGTGAGCAAACCTGCCATGCTGGCGGTGTTGACGATATGGCCTTGAAATGACGGGTCGTGCTTGGCAGCATCGAGCATCATGGGGGTGAACAAGCGCACACCGTGAATCACACCCCACAGGTTGACACCCAGAAGCCATTCCCAATCCTTGACCGAGTTTTCCCATACCAAGCCGCCTGAACCCACACCAGCATTGTTGAAAACAAAATGGGGTGCGCCAAAGCGTTCTTGCACCGCAGTGGCCAGTTCTTGCATCGCCTCGGCATTCGAAACATCAACCAGCTTGGCCATGACCTGCACGCCCATGGCTTTGATCTCATCGTGTGCCACCTTGAGGGCGTCTTTTTGCACATCGACCAACACCACATTCATGCCCAAAGAGGCACCCAGACGGGCGCATTCCAAGCCAAAGCCCGAAGCCCCGCCGGTTAAAACAGCGGTTTTGCCTTTGAAGTCTGAAATCATGCCTCTGCCCTTTTCAAAATAAAGCCGTTGCGCGGAAAATGCACATGCACGGTTCCTGTGCGCGGGTCGTTGCGGCGCAAGCTGTAGCGGGTACGGGAGGCGGCGACCAACTCGCCTTGGGTGGGTTCGGTGCCAAAGCTCTCCGCGTGAACGATGACCTGGGTTCCCAAGGGAATGCCGTGCTCGTCTTGGAAAACTTCTTTGCTGACATCCAAAGGCGTGGCTTCATGGGCAACATGGAGAGCATCGGTGGCGCTCAGTACGCTGTTGTTGCCGTGGCCAAAGGTTTGCATACGCGCAACCCACGCTTTCACCAAAGGCGTGGTGTCCAAAATACCAGCAAGTAAGGGCACTTTGACAACGGTGAACCACACCGAGTGGTAGATGGAAAAGTCGGCCAAGGTGGGTTGGGAGCCCAGCACAAAGTCTTGCCCCTCCAACATGCTGGAGACGCGGCGCAGGTAGTTCTTGTAAGCACCGGTAGCGTCAGCAGCTGGCATACGTGAGGCGCCGCCTCGCATGGCTTGGCGGTCTTGGGCAAACACTTTCACCACTTCAGGGTCGGTGCTGGCAAACACATGGGCGGCACCCGCGGGCTGAAAGTTGTAGCCCATGGCGACTGGGAAAACGATGTTGTCTGCCCATTGCGCAACGGTACGCACCAAACCCTTGGCATGTGAACCATACAACGAAGGCTCGGGCTGCACATGGTCCAACATGGTGCAAATCAAGCTGGTATCACAGTAAATATCAGCACCGATTTGCAACACCGGTGTACGGCGGTAGCCACCCGTCAAAGGCATGAGGTCGGGCTTAGGCATAACCATGGGGATGGTCACGCCTTGCCAAGAAAGTTTTTTGTAGCCCATGATCAAACGCACTTTTTCTGCGAATGGCGATGTTGGGTAATGGTGAAGAATCAGTGCAGACATGGCGAGCTTTCAAAAAGGCCTCAGAGTTTGACCACTTGCTTGCCAAAGTTTTTGCCTTTGAGCAAGCCGAAAAATGCCTCAGGCGCATTGGCCAAACCATGGGCCACGGTTTCGCGGGGTTTGAACTTGCCGCTACCAACCATTGCACCCAACTCTTTCAAAGCTTCAGGCCAATCGGCGGGGTGTTCGCTGACGATAAAGCCTTGTACTTTCAAGCGGCTCATCAAAATCAAGGAGGGATTGGTCATGGGAATGGGTTTCCCGTTGTAGCCTGCGATCATGCCGCAGACGGCAATGCTGCCGAACTGGTTCATACGTAGCATGACCGCATCCAAAACCATACCACCCACGTTTTCGAAGTGGCCGTCGATGCCATCGGGGCAGGCGTCTTTCAAGGCCTTGGACAAGGACAGGTAGTCGCTGTGTTGTTTGTAATCGATGCAAGCGTCAAAGCCCAACTCTTTCACCACGTAATCGCATTTGTCTTGCCCGCCAGCAAAACCCACCACGCGGCAACCACGGGCTTTGGCCAAGGCTCCGTAGGCGCTGCCGACCGCTCCACTGGCTGCACTGACGGTCATGGTTTGACCCGCTTTGGGGTTGATGATGCGAACCAAGCCGTGCCATGCTGTCACACCCGGCATACCTACAGCACCCAAGAAGTGGCTGATGGGCACGTGAGTGGTATCGACCTTGCGAAGCATGGCAGGCACATCGGCGTCCACCACGCTGTAGGTTTGCCAGCCGCCCATGCCCACCACCTTGTCGCCCACCGCAAATTCGGAATGACGACTTTCAACCACCTCACCCACGGTGCCTGCGACCATGACCGCGTTCAAGGCTTGTGGCGCGGTATAGCTCTTACCGTCATTCATGCGGCCACGCATGTAGGGGTCAAGACTCATGTACTCGTGCTTGACCAGCACTTGCCGGTCTTGCAAAGCAGGCGTGTCCAAGGTGAGTAAATTGAAGTTGTCAGCAGTGGGCTCGCCTGTGGGGCGGCTGACCAAATGGATTTGGGGGTTTTGTGGCATGGAAGTCTCCTGTTTTATCCGCCTGAAATGCAACTGACACCGCCGTCGACGGCCAGCCATTGACCGGTAATGTGTTTGCCTGCGTCCGAGGCATAGAGCAAACACAAGCCTTTCAAATCTTCATCGTCTCCCAAGCGGCGCAGCGGCGCGTGGGCTTTGAGGTTTTCTTCACCGAAATTTTTCAAGAGCCCTGCTGTCATTTTGCTGGGGAAAAAGCCGGGGCAAATCGCGTTGACCCGAACATTGTGTTCGCCCCATTCGCCTGCCAAGGCGCGGGTGAAATTGATCACCGCCGCTTTGGAGGTGTTGTAGGCCAAGGTCTTCATGCCGCTGGGGTTGCCACCCAAGCCGGCGATGGAGGCCACATTGACAATGCTGCCTGTACGGCGCGGCAACATGCTGTGCTTGCCGATGAACTGGCTGAGAATGAAATAGCCACGCACGTTCAGGTTCATCACCTTGTCCCAGGCATCGATGGGATGGTCCTCGGCAGGTGCGCCCCAAGCGGCACCTGCGTTGTTGACCAAAATATCCACATGGCCCAAAGCCTTCATACTTGCCGCACCAAGGCGCTGGATGTCATGTTCATCGGCGCAATCGGCGGCGATGAACTGCGCATCAATGCCGGCTTTTTTCAGCACCGCAACGGACTCTTCTAAATCAGCGGCTTTGCGTGAACTGAGCAAGACTTTGGCACCCGCTTCGCCAAGCGACTGGGCGAGTTGCAAGCCCAAACCGCGTGAACCGCCGGTCACCAAAGCGGTTTTGCCGGTTAAATCGAAAAGCTGTTGAACAGTGCGTGTCATGGCAAAAACTTTCTGTTGAAAAAAATTAAAAAGCGCCTTCAGGCATATCGGCACAGGTGCTGTCGCGGCTGTTAACCACATTCAACCATGCGCCGATTTTGGGCAACTCGTAGTGAAAGAAAAACTGGCAGGCCTGCCTGCGACCGAGGTTGGCGTCGCCCTCGCCTTGTGAAGCCAAAGCCACTTGCAGCCATACCCATGCGATGACGGTGTGGCCAAAGGCCTGCATATAAGGCACGGCGTTGGCCAACGCCACAGCGGGTTCGCCGCCTGCCCAAGCGGCTTGAGTGGCCTCGGTGATGTTTTGCACTGCTTGCTGCAAAGCCAGGGCATGGGCTTGAAGGTGGATCGCGTCGCTTCCCTCGCGATGACTGTGGTCAAGCGCAAGGCTGATGGTGGTTTGCATGCGCTCGCCCAAGAGTTTCAAGCCGCGACCGTCTTCGAGCAGCACTTTGCGCCCGAGCAAGTCCATGGCTTGGATACCGTGGGTGCCTTCGTGGATCATGTTCAGTCGCTGGTCGCGCCAATACTGCTCCACCGGAAAATCGCGGGTGTAGCCATAACCACCGTGGATTTGGATGGCCAAGCTGTTGCCCTCCAAACACCATTCGCTGGGCCAGCTTTTCACAATCGGCGTCAGCACTTCCAGCAGCCATTGGGCTTGGTGTTGCTGCGCCTCGTCGCCGGTATGCAGTTCGTCCACCAAACTCGCACAGTA
>CAMDIP010000116.1 GCA_945899335.1 Bordetella parapertussis | reverse complement strand
TGCTCCACATCTTTGCCAAGGTCCCAGGGACGGCCTTTATCGCGGGCAACCAATTGCAAATCGCGGCGCGTCATGTCAAGACCGGCGGCATAGCCATAAATCAATTCATTTGCGTTTTCTTGACTCACGCGAAAACCGTCAGCACCAATCGCCACCACCATCTCCATTTCGAAATGGAAGTTGTTCGTCTCTGAGGGATAGGCAATGGTTGCGCCACTGTTCACCAAGGTTTGCGGCGATTTGGTGAAGTAAAAAGGACGCTCCTGCGATTTGTCCACCGGTTTGCCCATCTCTTGAGCATGGGCGTGGTAGTTTCGGCCAACAAAAAACAAACGGTTAACGGGAAACATTTCGGTTTTGCCGCGAATGGGCAAGGCTTGAACGGCGGGAGGGGCAAACAAATAATCAGTCATATCATCATCCACGGTTTTCATACACACCCAGCTTGCGGTGCAGGGGCGATTCATCGGCGATAAACAAAAAACAGGCTTGGTCTTTGTCTAAATTACCAAGGGTCACCGCTTCATAGCCAGGCGCACAACAGGTGTCGGCGGCCACCATGCTGAATTTCTTGTCGACCACTTGGACTTGCACCGAACCCTCGATCACATGGAACACCTGCGCAGGTGAGCGAGCAGGCAAGCGAAGTGTTTGGCCTGGGCGCAACATCAAAGCGTAAAACCCCAAAATATTTTCGGCGTCCGTTCCTGTTTCTGGGTTGGTGTAAGTGACCTGAACCTGATCCAGCGCCTCATCGTCAGCCGCCAAGGCTTGTAAAGCTGCTTTGGCGTCGGTCCATGCATAGCGAAGCATGGGGTAGGCTTTTTTGCTGCGCTCGAAGACCTTGGTGGGCACCACACCACCATGGGCGTACTGCTTGTCGCCGCGACCAGGCACCACGGTTTGCCTGTCGCCATTCACATGGTACGAAGCCTCCATGTAAAACACCAAAGGCAAATCCAACACATCTAGCCAAATGACAGGGTCTTTGCCATCGTGGCCATGCTCATGCCACAAGCCAGTGGGTGTCAAGATCAAGTCGCCTCGACTCATAGGGCATTTTTGTCCGTCGACGGTGGTGTAAGCGCCCTCGCCTTCCACAATCATGCGAACTGCATTGGGTGTGTGTCGGTGGCTGGGCGCCCACTCACCGGGCATGAGTAACTGCATACCCAAATACATGGCGGCGCTGGCTTGCATCTTCTCCAACCCGTGTCCTGGGTTGGCCAACACCAGCACACGTCGCTCCGCTTTTTCGATGGGGGTGAGTTCACCTGCCTTCATCAGCAAAGGGCGCAGGGTTTGGTAGGGCCAATGCGTGGCTTGGGTTTGGCGATTGGGAATTTTGGGTGGCAACACCCCACGCAAACTCGGCCACAGGGGAACCAAATTCAAATCACGCAAATCTTTTACATAGTCTTTGGGCAAGTCTTCCAATCGCCCCAGTTCATTTGACATGGTTAGTTCTTTCTTTGGGAAGTCAAAGTTTGACCAAAATGCGTTTGTTTTCTATTCGAACGGGATACACGCGTATATCTTCGGTCAGGGGTGCGCACAAGGCTTTGCCGGTGCAGACATCAAAGCGTCCTTGGTGAAACGGGCATTCGATGTGATGACCCTCCAAAAACCCGTCACTCAAAAGCGCGTCACCATGGGTGCAGCGGTTATCACTGGCATACACCTCACCGTCCACCTCATACAAAGCCAGTTCTTTATCACCAACGGTGACAGCAGTCACATCACCTGGCACTAAAAACTCTAAGTCATATGCATCTGTCCACTGATCCAACATAGGGCAATCCTTAAATAGGGTAAATGATGGAGTTGGCAATCATTTCGCTGTCATAAACACACAAGCGAGACAACAACTTCAAACCTTGTTCAGTGCGAACCACTTCATCGCGGTAGTAACCAGCACTGAGGATGGTTGAGTCACCATCAAACTTGGTTCGAATGACCGCGTAATTGGCCTCGGAGACGATGCGCCTGCCCCCCTCATCAACAGAAAGAATGCGCGGCGTTCCAACAATATGACGCTGGTAGTAGGGGTCGTGGTACAGGGTTTCTTTCACACCGTACACACGGTCTTGGATCATGGCCTTGCTCTCCAAAGCCAGCAAACACAGGGGCAAACCTTGCTCGAAATTTTCTCTGGGTTGCAAACGGTAAGTACCTGCATCCACAAAAAAATCAGGCCACTTTTCCCACTCGGTGGAATCGCACACCATGGCGTAGTCGCTGTAGAGACTGAGCAATTCGAAATAGGTTTTGAAATCCACCATGTCTATTCCCCCATCACTTTGCGCCAATAGTCGTACATGCCCCGAATCAGGGTTTCTGTGACCATGTGATCTGTATCGCCAATGTCAACACCACCCATCTCCACCAAGGTACGGTGTGACGGTTTTTGCTCGAAGCCTTGCTGCGACCATTCAATGACTTCGCCGTCATCTGCAGACACAAAACCTGCAGGCCCAAACAAATTGGCCTGAATCAAGCGCCGCTCTTGCATCTCTGGGGTGTCGTCTTCAAACCCAAAATGCGTCCAGACAAAATCAAAGGACCCGTGGCCGCTGGGTTGAATATGGCGGGTGGACACACTGTTGACCTGTTGCTGAATGATGAGGCTGGGGAAAATCGTGGTCATGACCGCCGTAGGGCCACCCCACCAAGCTTCGGGGACGATGTCGAGTAGCCGAGTGTCGTTGAGCGTCATCTTGTCCTTGAAGCTGTCTAGGCCACCGACCACCTCGGCATTGTTGCCCCCTTGGCCTCGAGTAGAAATCATGGCGGCATGGCGAAACTGGTCGTCCATCTTCAGTTCTGACTTGTTGTCTGCTCGCCAAAGACCGAAGGTAGAAAACCATGTGTGTAGCAAGCCTGGGTGGTAAGGGTCTTTGATGTTCTCTTGCATCAATTTCCAGTTGCCTGGAATGCGTTGACGTCGGTAACCCAAGATCTTGAGTTGCCGGCCATTGAAGGTACGGTCGAAGTACTTCAGTATGGTCGGGCCTAAAAATGCTTCAAGTGATTCAATTTCATGGTCAAAAGATGCGAACACCACACCGCCACGGATGGCGACTTTGAGTTTAGTCAGGCCATGCTCTTCTAGCTTAAAGTCTTTTGGCATGCCGCCATTGACCTTGCCGTCTTGCTTGACCCCTCTGCGAAAAGGCACACCTTGCAAATCACCTTTGAGGCTGTAATTCCACTGGTGATAGGGGCAGAGAAAGTCTTTGGCATTGCCGTGACGTTCTCGGCAAAAGCGCATACCGCGGTGGGCGCACACGTTTTCCACCACATTGATACTGCCATCGGGGTCACGCACCATGATGACCGAGCGCTCCCCTACAACAGTGCGGCGAAAGTCACCTGGGTTGGGTATCTCAGCCTCTAAGCCAACATAACACCAGTGGTTGTTGTAAAAAAAGCGGTCCAATTCCTTTTTGTACAAATCCTCACGGGTGTAAGCCCAAAAAGGAATGCGGCTGGTGCCCTCACCTGCCCATTGCGGATCCTGAGGAAAAACACTTGCATGAGACATGGCCGCCCTTTAAAACGATTGTTATGGGAATTGTCAACATACCAGTGTTATAAGTAAACACCACAAAGCTTATAAGTTATATTTGATTCATGAATAAGAGGATATGCCATGGATCTGCGGCAATTTGATCTCAACCTGCTGGTAATCTTTAACCAACTGCTCAAAGACCGACGGGTCTCAAGCACCGCCGACAAGCTTGGGCTGTCGCAACCCGCGGTAAGCAACGCCCTGAAACGCCTGCGGGTCATGCTCAAGGATGAACTGTTCGTGAGAACTGCGCGGGGCATGGAGCCGACCCCTTATGCACTGCAATTGGTAGAACCCATCAGCAGTGCATTGGATGCGCTGCAAAACGCCCTGAGCCAACGCGACAGTTTTGACCCTCTAACCAGCGAGCGAACTTTCACCTTGAGTCTGACAGACATTGGTGAAATTTATTTCATGCCCACCTTGATGAAAAAATTGTCGCAATCAGCACCGCGCATCAAAATCAGCACTTTGAGAAACACCTCGGGCAATTTGAATGAGGATATGGCTTCAGGCCTTGTGGACATGGCTGTAGGTTTGTTGCCAAGTTTGACCACTGGGTTTTTTCAACGCAGCCTTTTCAAGCAACACTATGTGTGCATGTTCCGCCAAGGACACCCCCACGCCAATAACCCGATCAGTTTGACGCAATACAAAGCGCTGTCGCATGTCGGTGTCACTTCTGCCAACACAGGACATGGGGAAGTGGGGGAATGGCTCACGCGTAAGGGCATCCACCGCCATATTCAGCTGCATGTTCCCCACTTTGTGGCTGTGGGTCATATTCTGCGAAGCTCTGACCTGATTGCGACAGTACCAGAGCGATTCGCCCAAAAATGCGAAAAACCATTTCAACTTGAAACTTCGCCCTTGCCCTTCAAAATTCCAGATATCGCCATCAAATTGTTTTGGCATACCAAATACCACCGCGAACCGGCCAATATGTGGCTCAGGCAACAACTCATCGATTTGTTCAGCGAGTAAGTGCTGCGCGAAAAAACAAAAGGGTTAGCCCTTTTAGGAGCTAACCCTTTGAATCCTATGGTCGGCGTGGCGGGATTCGAACTCGCGACCCCTTGCACCCCATGCAAGTGCGCTACCAGGCTGCGCTACACGCCGAAGAGGTGGAATTATAGCCTTGCCAGAAGGCTTTTCAGTTCAGTAAATCGCGTATTTCAAATAATTCGCGACGCAGCAATTGAAGCTTGTTGGGGTCATTGTCGTCTGGGGTAAGTTGCCAGTTGTCTTCAATACGGGTTTCATCCAAAGACAAGTTGTCCTCTAAGTCGTCCAAGCCTTGAAGCATGACCTCACCTGCACGTTTTTTATCGCGATCTTGCTGAACCAGTTCTTGCAATTTATTGCGAGC
>CAMDIP010000115.1 GCA_945899335.1 Bordetella parapertussis | reverse complement strand
TCAAAATGCCGCTCAGAGGCACCCTGCCCCGCTATCCATTGCCATTCAAGCTTTTCTCTGAAGTCTTCAAATAAGACATCTGCGCTAACAGCGGTGGGTTTCAAGGGTTGGCGTCAGACCGTGAGTGTGGATTGCCAAGCGACGATGAGCTGGTGCAAGTCTTGGGCGTCGATGGATTTCTTGAGTCGTTCGCGCAAAGCGGTATCGCTGAGCATCTCGGCAATTTCGGAAAGAATTTCCAAATGCTTTTGGGTGGAGGCTTCTGGCACCAGCAAAAAGAACAGCAAGCACACGGGTTGCTCGTCGGGCGCATCAAACCCTATGGGTTGGCTCAAACGGAAAACAGCTGCCAGCGGCGACTTCATGCCCTTGATGCGCCCATGAGGGATGGCTACACCGTGGCCCAAGCCCGTTGACCCCAAGCGCTCACGGGCAAACAAGCTGTCCGCCACCAAAGCGCGGTTGAGCCCATGCAAGTTTTCAAACAACAAACCGGCTTCTTCAAAAGCACGTTTTTTGCTGGTGACGTCTACCTGCACAAGGGCTTGTGCAGAAGGCAAGATGGCAGAGAGTCTGTTCATATTGGGGTGCTGATTATGCACCGCTTAACCATGTCAAGCTAGGGCAAATATTTAATTAATTGGTTTTAAAAAAATGGTATTTTGCATGAAAAAGCCACCTGTTGAACAGGTGGCTTGTCGGTTAATTAGGCCAGCTAACTTATGCGATCTCTGCGCGTTTCGGGCTGGTGTGACCATGGTCTTGCAAGCGGTCCTTGTGGCGCACCACCTGGCGGTCCAATTTGTCGACCAACTCATCGACTGCTGCGTACAAGTCCTCGCTGCAAGACTCAGCAAACAAATCGCTGCCTTTGACGTGGATATTGCATTCGGCTCGCTGCCGGCGCTCTTTCTCTTTTTGCTTTTCGATGCTGAGGATCACGCGTACATCGACCAATTGGTCGAAATGACGGTTGATGCGACCGAGTTTTTGGGTGACATAGCCGCGCAGGGCCGGGGTGACTTCAAGATGATGACCGCTGATCGTTAAATTCATAGGGCTCCTCCAGAAAAATACCTGACTGTTTCATCAAGCAACATGCCAGACAAAAGACAGGTAACCCCACTATGCACTGAGTTTCGAAAAAAAGCAATTCCCCCAAACCTCGCACCTGTATCTTTGGGCGGACAGCAAAGAAATGTGGACTTAAACTGCAGAAGTTTCAGGCGCAGTGTGCATTTCCACACGCCGCGAAAGCCATAACGCCAGCAAGGTTGAAACCAAGCCCACCAAGGCGCAAAGCCAAAAGTGGGTGACGTGACCGTTGGCATCGCGCTGAATAAGCACCCCACCAAGCCAAGACGCCAGCCCAATGGAGACAGACTGAAAAGCACCGTTCAGGGACATGAATGTGCCCCGCCACTGGGGTTGAGCAGCCGAGGTCAGCATGGCCATGCCAGGGATCATCCGAGCATTCATGCAAAAGAAGAAACCTGCAAAAACCATCAGTACTAAAGGCAGAGGTGCCGGTTGCATCAAGGTGGTAATGGTCATGGGCACGATAGCCAGCAGCAGCATCCGTTGAAACATTTTTCGTTTGCCGACTCGGTCGCTCAGACGGCCTATCCAACGCGCGGTAAGCAAAGTCACAGTTCCGCCACACAAGTAGATATAGGGAATTTCGTCCAGTGTGAGCACCTGATTGGCTTGGGTGTAAATGGTGATGTACGGGATGATGGTGAAGCCTGCAAACATCATCGCAGCAGACATCCACAAGGCTCTGCGGTGATTAGGGTCCGCCCACACTTGCTGCATCGCAAAAGAGACTTGTTGCCCCTGCGCTTTGGCGACATGCGCATCCAGTTGAGGCAAACACATCACGGCCATCACACCCACGATCGCGCATATCAAGGCAATCGCAAAAAAAGGACTGTGCCAACCACCCATATTGGCCAAAAACAAGCCACTGGGTACGCCCACCACGGTCGCCATGGCAAACGATGTCATCACAAAACCTGTTGCCCGCCCCCGCCGCTCAAAAGGAATCACGTCCCCAATCACCGTTTGCGTCATGGCAGACAAGATGCCGCCAAAAGTGCCTGCCGCCACACGAGCGGCCATTAACATGGCGTAACTCGGGGCCAAGGCACAGGCAAGCGTCGTCAAACCAAACAGCACATAGAGCACCAACAGCAAGCGTTTGCGCTCAAAACGATCCACAAAGGATGCGGCCAACAAACCGGACGCTCCTGCGGCAAAGGTGTAAGCCGACACCAAAAAACCAAATTGCGCATCGTTGATGGAAAACAAATCACGCAATTGGGGACCCAATGGCATGATGATCATGAAGTCAAGCACATGGGTGAACTGGATACCGGCCAAGGTAAGCAATAACCAAAATTCGCGGCGCGGCGTCAAAACTGTTTGCATAGAAAGTGTGGTGGCAAACCCGACACTCTAACAGTCCGATACGCACTTGCCGCTAGGTCGGTGTAATAATTCCTAGATTAATAGCTTTGGAGAACCCTCCTTGGAAACCTACCCTAGTTGGTAGCTTTCGGTTCACTGGCATCAGGCCGAGCGGAATCGAAAGCGTACCCCACCTTTTCATCCGCCCCTTCACGCACTGAGAATTGCCATGCTCAATATTTTTTCGCTGGCCAATGGCCGCTTGTTTCAAGAAGAAATTTCTTCCCAAGAAGAACTCTCTCAGTTTCGCCCTATCTGGGTTGACTTGGAGTCGCCCACCCTAGAAGAAAAGCGCTGGATCAGCCAGCACTTTGGCGTACACATTCCAGAAGACGCGATGGACGAGGACATTGAGGAGTCAGCGCGTTTTTATGAAGAAGACAACGGCGAACTGCATATCCGTTCAGACTTCTTGATCGCCGATATCGAAGAACCCCGCGCCGTGCGGGTGGCCTTTATTTTGAACCGGCATAACGACACGCACAACAGTCACGGCATATTGTTCTCCATTCACGATGAAGACCTTCCCGTGTTTCGTTTGTTGCGCCTGCGTGCACGCCGCGCCCCTGGCTTGATTGAGGATGCCAAAGACGTATTGCTTGAACTGTTCTCCGTTGACGCTGAATACTCGGCCGACACCTTGGAAGGCATTTACGACGAACTGGAAAAAGTCAGCAAAATGGTTTTGTCGGGGGATGTGACTGACGCCATGGCCGGTGAAGTACTGGGCGATATTGCGCGTCAAGAAGATTTGAATGGCCGGATTCGCCGCAACATGATGGACACCCGTCGCGCTTTGAGTTTTGCCATGCGCTTACGCATGTTGAATGCCGAGCAATTTGACGATGCGCGGCAAATTTTGCGCGACATTGACTCGCTTGACAGCCACACCGCTTTTTTGTTCGACAAGATCAACTTTTTGATGGATGCAACGGTCGGTTTCATCAACATCAACCAAAACAAGATCATCAAAATTTTCTCTGTGGCCAGCGTCGCCTTGCTTCCACCCACCTTGATCGCCAGCGTGTACGGCATGAATTTTCAATTCATGCCCGAGTTGCAATGGTCTTTTGGCTATGGCTATGCTGTCTTGCTGATGGTGGCCAGCGCGGTGGTTCCCATGTGGTATTTCCGCAAGCGCGGTTGGTTAAAGTAAATCACCCTCAGCGAATGGCCATCCACGCGTCCATCAAGGCGGATGTGTAGCGACTGGCCACCTCGTGAATAAAACGACTGAAGTCGGTGGTAGCGGCATCATCTGCGCGGTCCGAAATGGTACGCACCGCCGCAAATGGAACGTCATAGTCGTGACAGACCTGAGCGACTGCTGCACCCTCCATTTCTACCGCCATCGCCAATGGCAAACGTTGTTGAAGCGCTTGGCTTTCTGAAGAAGTCGACACAAAGCGGTCGCCACTGAGAACCAATCCCGAATGCACTTTGGGAGACAGTACATGCAAAGCATGAAGTGTCTCTATGTCTATCCATTGGGAGGGGTTGTTCAAAATACCTTGCGCCGCGGCTCTGAGGCTTTGTGTCAAGTCAGGGTCCGTTGGAAAAATGGCTCGCCCGTACAAGGGTACCTCTAGGGGGGCAAACAAGGGCGACGCATCCATGTCGTGCTGAACGAATTCGGATGCCACCACCATATCGCCCACATTCACGCCAGCTGCAAGGCCACCAGCCACCCCAGTGAACACAATGGTGTTGACATCGAATCGCTCAATCAAAGCCGTGGCCGTGGTGGCAGCAGCCACCTTGCCGATGCGCGACAACACCAACACGACAGCCTGACCATGCCAAGTGCCTGTGGTGAATTGCCTAGACCCGTTTGTGATGGTGCGAGCGCCCAGTAAGGCACTTGTGAGCCCCACCATCTCCTCTTGCATGGCTGCCATGATGGCAATCGGTCTCATGGCGGTTGTCTGCGCAAAACGGTAGGGGTTATTCGACAGCCTTGACCATGTCTTCCACCACCTTCTTGGCGTCACCAAACACCATCATGGTTTTGTCCATGTAGAAGAGTTCGTTGTCCAAACCGGCATAACCGGCAGCCATGGAGCGTTTGTTGACGATGATGGTTTTGGCTTTGTAGGCCTCCAAAATCGGCATGCCGTAAATGGCTGAACCCTTGATCATGGCCGCAGGGTTGACCACGTCGTTGGCGCCCAAGATGATGGCCACATCGACCTGACCGAATTCCCCATTGATGTCCTCCATCTCAAACACCTGGTCGTAAGGCACTTCAGCCTCGGCCAGCAAAACGTTCATATGGCCCGGCATGCGACCAGCCACCGGGTGGATGGCGTATTTCACGGTGATGCCTTTGTGCGTCAGCTTTTCAGCCAACTCTTTCACCGCGTGCTGGGCACGGGCCACGGCCAAGCCGTAACCGGGCACGATGACCACGGTTTCGGCATTGCCCAAAATAAAAGCTGCGTCATCCGCGCTGCCGCTTTTCACGGGGCGCTGCTCGGTGCT
>CAMDIP010000114.1 GCA_945899335.1 Bordetella parapertussis | reverse complement strand
GCGGCTAAAACCAACTGAAAGCGGTTGGGGATTTTTGCGAGACAGTCTTCAACAGTGATACGTGCCATGGTGGTGCTCCGGTGATCAGATGAGTTTCAGGGCTTGGAAAATATCGCTTCTGATTCTGCGTTGCGACGCGTACTTGAGGCGCTGCGCATGAACAATAGCTTTAAGATCGAATAAGGCTTTGTCAAAAAGTTGATTGATTATAACGAAGTCGAACTCATGGGCCCGAGCCATCTCTGTGGCAGCGTTGGCCAAGCGGATTTCAATGACTTCAGCGGTGTCTTCACCGCGGCGTTGTAAGCGAGAGCGCAACTCTTCCCAACTGGGAGGCAATATGAATATCAGCACCGCATTGGCAAACAGCCGTTTGATTTGCACAGCGCCCTGAAAGTCAATTTCCAAAACGACGTCAAGGCCTTGGGAGATGCGTTCTTCAATGGTTGATTTGCTGGTGCCGTAGCGGTTTCCGTGGACATAGGCCCACTCTAAAAATGCATTGTTTGCCACCATGTCGTCGAACTGAGCGTCATCGATGAAGAAATATTCACGGCTATGAAACTCTTGTCCTCGTGGGGCGCGGGTGGTGTGCGAAACCGATGGCTGCACACCGGCATCTAACTCCATCAAGGCTTTGACCAAACTCGATTTGCCTGCCCCACTGGGCGCGGCAACCACGAAAAGGTTTCCTGGGTAGATCGTCATCATTCAAGGTTTTGAACTTGTTCGCGCATTTGCTCAATCAGCACTTTCATATCCAAAGAGATGCGCGTCATCTCAATGGCACTGGCCTTGGAACCCAGTGTATTGGCTTCTCGGTGCAATTCTTGAATCAGAAAATCCAACCTTTTACCTACCCCCTCTTTGTGGGTAGAAAGTTGTAGCAAACGGGCAATTTCATCTAAATGGGTTTTCAAGCGGGTGACTTCTTCTGCCACATCTGCGCGAATCGCAAAACTGGCGGCTTCAGCCAAGGCGCGTTCGTGGATGGTGTCTGGCAAAGCGTTTGCATCAACCAAGGCCATGGCTTCACGCCAGCGTTCTAAGAACCGCAGTCGCTGAGTTTCAACAGTTTTGGGGACCAACGGCAGGGCAAGGTCTGCCAAGGCTTGGAGTTGCTGCGCACGCTGAAGTAAATCGGCTGCCAGTCGCTGGCCTTCACGTTGCCTGGCCTCGCACAACTGGGTAACTGCTTGCTGTCCCAACGCCATCACCTGCGATGCCCAATCTTGGTTGGGTGTCATGGGTCCATGGCTTAGGCGAATAACCTCTGCAACTGACAGCAATGCAGCATCATGCATGGTGCTACGCACCAGTTGTTGAATCTCAAGAAGGTTTTTCAGAAGTGATTTGTCAGGAGTGGGAATAGCACTGGCTTGGGACGCTTCTAAGTAAGCACGAAGTTCGACTTTGCCACGTTTGATGTGCTGCCCAATCAGCTCGCGTAGGGTCGGTTCGTGTTGTCGCAATTCATCGGGCAAGCGAAAGCTCACATCCAAGAAACGGCTATTGACGCTGCGAATTTCCAAGCCCAAACGCGCACCTTCAGAGCTACCCTCTGTTGCCAGCGTAGTCTGGGCACTGGCATAACCGGTCATACTTTGTAAGGTCATAGGTGGCTTTTCGATAAAGAGTCATTATCTCTGCCTTGCTAGGCTGGCTTGAAGGACAATAGAGGTTGTCTAAACATAAGGTTTCTTACTCTTCTATGAGCACTATTTCTTCTCGTCTTCAACGCGCCAACGATGCATTGCGCCCAGTACGCATTACCCGCAACTTCACCATGCATGCAGAGGGCTCTGTATTGATTGCCTTTGGCAACACCCAAGTGTTGTGTACCGCTTCTGTTGAAGAAAAAGTGCCACCGCACAAGCGCGGCAGCGGTGAGGGCTGGGTCACAGCAGAGTATGGCATGTTGCCCCGTGCTACCCACACCCGCAGCGACAGAGAAGCTGCCAAGGGCAAGCAAAGTGGCCGCACCCAAGAGATACAGCGCCTCATTGGTCGCTCTATGCGAGCGGTGTTCGATTTGAAAAAACTGGGTGAGCGCACGATCCAACTCGATTGCGATGTGTTGCAAGCCGATGGCGGCACCCGAACTGCCGCTATCACGGGTGCTTTTGTAGCAGCACAAGATGCGGTGAATGGCTTGATTGCCAAAGGTCTGATCGCTACGAGTCCCATCACCCACCATGTCGCGGCCATTTCTGTGGGTCTGCTCCACGGTCAAGCATTACTGGACTTGGAATACACCGAAGACTCTGTTTGCGACACCGATATGAATGTGGTCATGACCAGCGACGGCGGTTTTGTGGAAGTGCAGGGCACGGCTGAAGGTGTGGCCTTTACCCGAAGTGAAATGGATGGCCTGCTGACTTTGGCTGACAAGGGCATTCGTGAATTGATCACTTTGCAAAAAGCTGCTCTCAGCGAATGAGTATGTCTCCAACCCGCTTGGTACTGGCGTCCAACAATGCGGGCAAGCTAGCCGAGCTTCAAGCCCTGTTTGCGCCCTTGGGGGTGGAGTTGGTGGCGCAATCATCTTTGAATATCCCAGAAGCCGAAGAGCCTTTTCACACCTTTGTTGAAAACGCTTTGGCCAAGGCGCGACATGCCAGTTTGCACAGCGGTTTGCCAGCTATTGCCGATGACGCAGGTTTGTGTGTGGATGCCTTTGGTGGCTTGCCTGGGGTACAAACAGCTTTCTATTGCACCCAGTTTGGCTACCCCAAAAGCGACGACAACAACCGCATGGCTTTGCTAGAGCAAATGATGGGCGTGACACAACGCCGTGCGGCCTTGGTCAGCACCTTGGTGGCAGTGCGCAGTCCGCAAGACCCAGAACCACTGATCGCCACAGGCCGCGCAGTGGGGGAAATCACCACCGAACCCTTGGGCGACAAAGGGTTTGGCTTTGACCCCGTGATGTGGATTCCATCGTCAGGCAAAACTTTTGCCCAAATGCCAGAGCAAGAAAAAAACGCCTTAAGTCACCGAGGGCAAGCAGCGAAGGCTATGCTGGAATTGATGCATACACGTTGGTTTTCATGAGTCTTGATATTCAGCATTTGATGCGTGCAGGCACCTTGTCGCTGCCGTCTTTGCCGCCTTTGTCTGTTTACGTTCACCTGCCTTGGTGCTTGAAGAAATGCCCCTACTGCGATTTCAACTCCCATGAAATGCGCCAAGCCGAGTTGCCGGAGTCTGCTTACCTTGACGCCGTGTTTGCCGATATTGAAGCCAGTTTGCCATTGGTGTGGGGGCGGCAAGTTCACAGTGTGTTCATAGGCGGGGGAACGCCCAGTTTGTTTTCTGCGCAAGGCATCGCCCGCTTGGTCAGCGATTTGCGGGCGCGTTTGAATATGGTGCCAGACTGTGAAATCACTTTGGAAGCCAACCCAGGCACGTTTGAGAAAGAGCGTTTTCATGCCTTCAGACATGCTGGTGTTAACCGATTGTCTGTGGGTGTGCAAAGTTTTAACGATCAGCATTTACAAGCGCTGGGGCGTGTACATAACGCTGATCAAGCCATTGCTGCGGTGGAAGAGGCTGCACTTGCGTTTGAGACCTTCAACATTGATTTGATGTACGCCTTGCCAGGTCAAACCATGGCGCAACTGGATGAAGACTTGAAAGTCGCCTTAGCGCTTAAGCCTCCTCATTTGTCGATTTACCATCTGACGATAGAGCCCAACACCTTGTTTGCCAAGTACCCACCAACAGACCTTCCTGTTGAGGACTTGGCTTACGACATGTTGGACCGTATCACCGAGCAAACGCAAGCCATCGGTATGCAGCGCTATGAAGTGTCAGCCTATGCCAAGGCGGAACACCGTTGTTGGCAAAACACCAACTACTGGCAATTTGGCGACTACCTGGGTGTCGGTGCAGGTGCGCACAGCAAGCTGAGCTTTGCCCACCGAGTGATGCGCATGGTCAAGTACCGCGATCCCAAGCTGTTCATGGAAAAAGCGATGGGCGAAGGTGCAACCGCGTCGCTTGAAGAGGTTTCACGCGAGCATCTTCCCTTTGAGTTCATGCTGAATGCCACTCGTTTGAAGGACGGTTTTGAATTGCAGTGGTTTACCGACCGAACCGGACTTCCCTTGAGTGCAATTGCCACTGCTTTGGACAAAGCGCAGTCTCTGGGATTGATAGAGCGTGATTTGCAAAAAGTGCGTCCAACCGAACGCGGCTTTGATATGTTGAGTGATTTACAGGCATTGTTTTTGCCGCATGAATCATTGACTTCGTAGGTTTAGAAGGCGAAAAAGCTGGTTAGAATCCTTTTTGCTTAGACACACACGACTAGGAAGCGTGGCAGAGTGGTCGATTGCACCGGTCTTGAAAACCGGCAACGGGCAACCGTTCGTGAGTTCGAATCTCACCGCTTCCGCCAATATGTCAAGTAAATAATGGCTCCATGGAGCCACCATTGCATTTTCCCCACAATCTTCCCCACAATTGCCCTCAGGATCAAGTTTAAGTTTGCTCGGCAAGGGAAATTGTTTGCATGATTAAGCGTTCAACATTGCATTCATAGCGCTTTTCAAATTTCCTTCTGCGCCCAGCAAGTGCAACCCGCTTGTGCGCATGCTACGAAGATTGCAAAGCGTTTAGAGCAAATGGAAACTTCGCTTGAATTCGCTGTTCATCCATCAAATTACAACATCAATGAAACATGGAGTGCTGTCGCTTTGCGTGGTTATCTGCCAGCCCCTGAGTTCATTGAAAGTCTTGATGAAAACTCTGCGTATCAGAACAAGCACAATAAAAAGTGGTTAAAACTTTTCAAGAAATCTCAGCATGGACTTCAGAACACCTCGCTGATGGCACAGTTCCCAGAAGTGCAGAAGATTCTTGATTCAATTGTTCCCTTCTCCGCAAAAAACGGCAATTCTGCTTTCAAGCGAGTGCGATTTATGAAACTTGCTCCGAAAGAAGGAGAGTTAGAGAGACATACAGACTTGACAG
>CAMDIP010000113.1 GCA_945899335.1 Bordetella parapertussis | reverse complement strand
CCCACCGATTCGGGGCTTGCAACAGGCAAAGCTTGCGACCAAGCCCAGCCTGCTTGCAGCAACAAGGCGGCAAGCACGATCAGGCGGCGGGTGGTTAAGGTTGGCAACATAGGTCTAGTCTCCTGAAGAATGAAAACGGCTGGCCAACCACACCAGCAGCAAAACAGGCACACCCAAAGCAGCAGTGCCCGTGAAAAACCATGCGTAGCCTGCGGCGTCTACCGCCAAGCCAGAAAAGCCTGCCAAAAACTTCGGCGCTAACAGCATTAGCGAACTGAACAACGCGTACTGCGTAGCCGAGTACTGCACATTGGTCAGCGAAGACAAATACGCGATGAAGGCGGCAGACGCGATACCGCTGGCCAAGTTGTCGGCAGACACCACAGCGATCAAGGCATACACATCGTGGCCGTGCAAGGACAGCCAAGCAAACAGCAAGTTGGTCAATGCGCTGAGCACCGCGCCCAGCATCAACACCCGCATCACGCCAAAGCGCAGCACCAAGCCGCCGCCTAAAAATGCACCCACCAAGGTCATGATGACGCCATACAGTTTCGTGACGGTAGCCACCTCTTCTTTGCTGTAACCCATGTCCACATAAAACGGGTTGGCCATGATGCCCATGACGATGTCGCTGATGCGGTAAGTGCCAATCAGGGCCAACAACAACAACGCATGCCAACGGTAGCGCCGCACAAACTCGCTAAAGGGTGCCACCACCGCCACTTGCAGCCATTCACGCAGGTTGTGGGCAGGGGGCAATTCGGTGTGGGGCGGTTCTTTGGAAAACAACACCGTCACCATGCCAACCGACATGGACAAGGCCATGGCGATGTAGGCAATGCCCCACGCCGCGTCTTGGTAAGTCCCAGCGGGCAAGCCACTTACTTCGGCACGGGCGGCAATCCAAAAAACACCCGCACCGGCCCAAATCATGGCCAATCGGTAACCGGTTTGGTAGCTCGCTGCCAGCACGGCTTGCAGTCGTGCTTGCGCCGACTCGATGCGAAAAGCATCTAGCGCAATGTCTTGCGTGGCCGAGCCAAACGAGGCCAGCAGCGCAAAGGCCACCAATGGCATCAAAGAATCTTGCGGGTTGCTCCACGCCATGCCCAGCAAACCAGCCACCACGGCCACTTGTGCCAGCAGCAACCAACTGCGTCGCCGCCCGAGGAGTCGCGTCAACAACGGCAAAGGCAAGCGGTCGACCAACGGCGCCCATGCCCATTTAAAGCCATAAGCCAGCCCCACCCAACTGAGAAAACCGATGGTGGCGCGGTCAATGCCGGCTTCGCGCAGGCGAAAACTCAGCGTGCCCAAAACCAACAACAAGGGCAAACCTGCCGAAAAACCCAAGGCCAACATGCGCAGGCTGGATGGGCTGAGGTAAATCAGCAAGGTGTCTTGCCACGACGGCAACTTATTAGTTGTAGATAGGTTATCGTTCATACCCTTGTATTGTCATCGCCTCCAACCCAGCCCTATTTATGTTGACCAAACGTGCTTTTTTCCATAACTGCGCCTTTTGCATGGCGGGCGCTTACAGCTTGGATGCTTTCGCCCGTGAAGGGGTGGAGGTAGGCAAGCAGTCGAGTTTTGCCAAGTTGGTTCCTGCCGCCGAGGTGGAAAGCAATGCTTACACACAGTACAGCCAAATGATCAAGCAGGCATCAGAAAAAAACGCGTTGGGACCTGACGACCATCCACAGGTGGTTCGATTGCGTGCAATTGCTTTGAAGTTGATTCCTTTCAGCTACGAATGGAACCCTCGTGCCAGAGACTGGAACTGGCAGGTTAACCTGATCGGCTCAGACCAAGTCAACGCGTTTTGTATGCCAGGGGGCAAGATCGCTTTTTTTCACGGCATTTTGAACAAGCTGAACCTCACCGACGATGAAGTCGCCATGGTCATGGGACACGAAATCGCCCACGCGCTGCGCGAACACGCTCGCGAGCGCATGGGCAAGAGCATGGCCACCAATACCTTGTCCAAGATTGGCGGCGCACTCGCCTCGGTGTATTTGGGTGTGGACCCACGCTTGACTGACGCGGTGGCCATGCAAGGCGCGAACTTGATCAACCTCAAGTTCAGTCGCGAGGATGAATCCGAGGCCGATTTGGTCGGCATGGAGTTGGCGGCGCGTGCCGGTTACAACCCGCGCGCGGGTGTCAGTCTTTGGCAAAAAATGAGTGCCGCCAACAAAGGTGCACCGCCTCAATGGATGAGCACCCACCCTTCAGGCAGCACCCGCATCAAGGACATCGAAGCAAATTTGCCCAAGGTGGAGCCTTTGTATCAGCAGGCTGCAAAGCCTTAGGCGCGGCGTGTCTCAGGTCCCACCCACATAAGGGTTGCTGCGCCGCTCGCGGCCAAAGGTGCTCTCTGGGCCATGACCCGGTATGAACACCGTTTCGTCACCCATGGGCCATAAACGCTGGGTGATGCTGTCGAGCAAATCTTGGTGGTTGCCTTGCGGAAAATCGGTGCGGCCAATGCTGCCAGCAAACAGCACATCGCCCACAAAAGCGCGTTGGATCTCGGGTGAGTAAAACACCACATGCCCAGGGGTGTGGCCAGGGCAATGGCGCACTTGAAGCGTGTGCGCCCCCAAGGTCACTGTGTCGCCGTCAGCCAACCAGCGCGTGGGCGTGAACGCACGCGATGGGGCAAAGCCATAGCTTGCTGCTGCGTCCTTTAGGCCATCAATCCAAAACTGGTCGCCCGGGTGCGGCCCAATGATGGGCAGTTGCAACTTGTCAGCCAACTCAGCCGTGCCACCCGCGTGGTCGATGTGGGCATGCGTGATCCAAATGACCACCAACTTCACGCCAAGTTGCTTGCAAGCGCTTTGCAGCATATCGAGGTCGCCGCCTGGGTCGATGATCGCCGCGGTCATACCCTCGTCCTCCCAAACCACAGAGCAGTTTTGTTGAAATGGCGTGACGGGGATGGTTTCGTAGTGGAGCATAGCGGTGACATTATGTAGGCTGGGATAGACCCAGTATTGTCACCAGCGAATAGCGTTCGTCATTCATCAAACCGACATATAGCGCGTTTAGCATTGATTTGAGTTGGCCCATTCTTTGGAGTGGCTCTAAAACCAACCTGCAAAATTGATGCACTACAGAGCTGTATTTATTTCCGATCTGCACCTGGGTACCCCAGGCTGCCAAGCCGACGCCCTCCTAGACTTTCTCAAATCGCACTCCAGCGATTACCTGTACTTGGTTGGCGACATCATTGACGGATGGCAATTGCGCCGCAAATGGTATTGGCCACAAGCACACAACGACGTGGTGCAAAAGATCTTGCGTCGTGTGCGCAAGGGCTGCCATGTGGTCTATGTCCCTGGTAACCACGACGAGTTTGCCCGTGACTTTGTCGATCACCACTTTGGCGGTATTGAGGTGGTGGAAGAGGCTTCTCACACCATGCTGGATGGGCGTAAATTTTGGTTGGTGCATGGTGACTATTTCGACGCGGTGGTGAAGTACGCCAAATGGCTGGCCTACCTTGGCGACACTTTGTATGAAATGGCCTTGCGCTTGAACCGGCATTTCAACCGCCTGCGCCGCCACATGGGCTTGCCCTATTGGTCGTTGTCGGCGTATTTAAAAAGCAAGGTCAAGAAAGCGCTGAATTTCGTCACTGATTTTGAAAATGCCGTGGCCCACGAAGCGCACAAACGTGGCTACCAAGGCGTGGTGTGCGGCCATATTCACCGCGCAGAAATTCGCACCATCGATGGCGTGCTGTATTGCAATGACGGCGACTGGGTAGAGAGCCGTTCTGCTTTGGTCGAGCATGTGGACGGTAGGCTGGAGCTGATTTATTGGGACCAAGTCATGGATGAATTGCCCAACGCCAACGCCGTGGTCTTACAGCACGACCCATTGCCCGTTACTGAAACCGCTTGACCTCCCTGCTGCGACGCGCGGGCTTTGTCCCCTTGATGGGGGCGCAATTCGTCTCCGCTCTCGCCGATAACGCCTTGCTGTTGGTGGCCATGGCCCTGTTGATTGAGCAAGGACAGGCGGCGTTTTGGGTGCCTTTGCTCAAACTGATGTTCACCCTGTCCTATGTCGTCTTGGGGCCTTGGGTTGGGGTGTGCGCAGATACATGGCCCAAGCAAAAAGTGATGATGGTGGCCAACGGCGTGAAAGCCGTGGCTTGTCTGGCCATGCTTTTGGGTGTGAATCCTTTGCTGGCGTTTGCAATCGTGGGCGTGGGCGCAGCTGTTTATGCCCCAGCCAAATATGGCTTGGTCACCGAGTTGGCGCAACCCGAGCAGTTGGTCACAGCCAACGCATGGATAGAAATCAGCACCGTCAGCGCCGTTTTGCTAGGCGTGGTTTTGGGCGGGGCCTTGGTCAGCCCTGCTTGGTTGCAGCTGAACTGGGTTCAAGCGTGGGCTCAATTCCAAGGCGCACAAACTGTTTACACCGCGTCGCTGGCAATGCTGCTGGTTTTGTATGGTGTGGCAGCAGCGCTTAATCTCTTTATTCAGGGCAGCGGCAAGTTATATGCGCCTATGCCGTGGAAATTCATGTCCATTTGCCAAGGCTTTTGGCAGGACTTCAAAAGTTTGTGGACAGACCCGTTGGGCAGCATCAGCTTATCGGTGACCACTTTGTTTTGGGGTGTGGGCGCTACTTTGCAGCTGTTGGTGCTGAGTTGGGCACAAGAAAAACTGCTGCTGAATTTATCGCAGGCTGCGTATTTGCAAGCGGCCACTGCGGTGGGTGTGATCGTGGGTGCGGCGTTGGCGGCTCGCTGGGTGGCGCTGCACCAAGCCACCCGCGTTTTAGGCCTTGGTTTGGCCATGGGCGCTTTGCTGCCTCTTATGTTGTGGGTGACGCAGTGGCAGACGGCTGTGCTGTTAACCACCTTGCTAGGCCTTGTCGGCGGGTTTTTTGTGGTGCCTATGAATGCCTTGCTTCAGCACCGTGGTGTGGTGTTGCTCAGCGCTGGACGATCAAT
>CAMDIP010000112.1 GCA_945899335.1 Bordetella parapertussis | reverse complement strand
CCCTCAGCGGTCTTGACCAAGGCGCTGACGTCTTTGGGAAAACAACTGCCGCCATAGCCAGCACCTGGGTAAATGAAGTGGTAGCCAATGCGTTGATCGCTGCCTATGCCTTGGCGCACCGACTCGATGTCCGCGCCCACCAGTTCGGCGATATTGGCCATTTCATTCATGAAACTGATCTTGGTGGCCAACATGCAGTTGGCAGCGTATTTGGTCAGTTCAGCACTTCGCACATTCATGACAATCACTTTGTCATGGTTGCGGTTAAAGGGTTCATATAACTCGCGCAAGATTTTTTCTGCTTTGGCACTTTCGGTACCAATAACGATGCGGTCAGGCCTTTGACAGTCGGCAACAGCGGCGCCTTCTTTTAAAAATTCAGGGTTAGAAACCACATCAAACTCAAAACCTACCCCGCGCTCTTTCAGCGTTTGAGCAACCATGGCGGTCACCTTGTCAGCCGTACCCACGGGCACAGTCGATTTGTCCACAATCACGGTATATCCCGTCATATGGGTGGCAATGGTTTTCGCAACCGCCAACACATATTTCAAATCAGCGCTGCCGTCTTCATCGGGTGGCGTGCCCACAGCAATGAACTGCACATCACTTTGCTCAACCGCAGACTTAGCGTCTGAGGTAAAAAGCAAACGGCCTTCAGCAAAGTTGCTTTTCACAATAGGCTCTAAGCCTGGCTCAAAAATGGGGATTTCACCTTTACGCAAACGGGCAAGTTTGTTTTCGTCGATATCGACGCATATGACAGTGTGCCCAGCATCAGCCAACACAGCACCTTGCACCAAGCCCACATAACCCGTACCAAATACAGCTATTTTCATAATGAAATAAAAGTGAAAAAAAACATCTTAAGGCCGGAATGTGTCAACGATTTGTCACACAAACACTTCGGCTTGGGCCAACACTGGCGCTTGGGCGTCTTTGGCTGCCAGCAAAGGGGCAGTTTGAAGAGGCCAATCGATGGCCAAGTCGGGGTCATTCCACACAATGCAGCGCTCATGCGTTGGGGCATAGTAGTCCGTGGTTTTGTAAAGAAATTCAGCGCTTGCACTTAACACAGCAAAACCATGGGCAAAACCCGGCGGCACCCATAACTGCCGCTTGTTCTCGGCGCTCAGGTGTACACCTACCCATTGACCAAAATGGGGGGATGAGCGGCGAATGTCCACAGCCACATCAAACACCTCGCCCTCGGTGACCCGCACCAATTTGCCTTGGGGCTGTTGTATTTGGTAATGCAAGCCGCGCAGCACGCCTTGGGCAGAACGGCTGTGGTTATCTTGCACAAAATTGACATCTAACACGCCTGTGACCTTGGCAAAGTCTTGGGCGTTAAAACTCTCAAAAAAGAAACCACGTGTATCACCAAAGACCTTGGGCTCCAAGATGAGCAGGCCTGGCAGCGCGGTAGAAATAGCTTGGTAGGCCATGGCGTTTATTTCAGCAAAGACAAAAGGTATTGGCCATAGGCATTTTTGGCCAAGGGTGCCGCCAGCGCTTGCAAGCGGCTTGCATCAATCCAGCCTTGGTGAAAGGCAATTTCTTCGGGACAAGCCACCATCAGGCCTTGGCGTTTTTGCAACGTAGCAATGAAACTGGCCGCCTCCATCAAACTCTCGTGGGTGCCCGTGTCTAGCCACGCATAACCACGACCCATGATTTCCACGCCTAGTTGCCCCATCTCCAAATAGCGTCTGTTGACATCGGTGATTTCCAATTCACCTCGCGCCGAGGGTTTGATGGAGGCTGCGATGTCACAGACTTGCTCATCATAAAAATACAAGCCTGTGACCGCATAGTTGGACTTTGGGTGAATGGGCTTTTCTTCGATACTGATGGCGCGTTGCTGTTCATCAAATGCCACCACGCCATAGCGTTCGGGGTCGTTCACATGGTAGGCAAAGACAGTGGCACCCTGCTGCTGAGCATGGGCGCTGCGCAACTGCTTAACCAAATCGTGGCCGTAAAAAATATTGTCACCCAGCACCAAAGCGCTGGGTTGGTGGTTGACAAAGCTTTTGCCAATGGTGAAGGCTTGCGCCAAACCATCAGGGCTGGGTTGCACCGCGTATTGAATGTGCATCCCCCATTGGGAGCCATCCCCTAGCAAATCGCTAAAGCGAGGGGTATCTTGGGGCGTGGAAATCAGCAAGACCTCACGAATGCCACTGAGCATCAAAGTTGTCAGCGGGTAATAGACCATGGGCTTGTCGTACACCGGCATGAGTTGCTTGCTGACTGCCTTGGTGACAGGGTACAAGCGGGTGCCAGAGCCACCGGCCAAGATAATGCCCTTGCGCTGATTCATAAGCTTTATTTACTATTCGTAGAAGTGTGAGAGTTTATCCAACCAAGATAACTGCCTAAAATCAACCTCTTTGCCAACTTTGAGCCTAGGAACCCGCATGGGACGCACGCTTTACGACAAGATTTGGGACGAGCACGTCGTCCACACCGAAGAAGACGGCACAGCCGTTTTGTACATCGACCGCCATTTGGTACATGAAGTGACCAGCCCTCAGGCTTTCGAGGGCATCCGCGTGGCCAAGCGCAAGATTTGGCGCACCAGCTCCATCGTCGCCACCGCTGACCACAACACACCCACCACTGGTTGGGAGTTGGGTTACGACGGCATCACAGACCCCATCAGCAAGGCTCAAATTACCACGCTGGACGATAACATCCGCGAATTTGGTGCGGCTGCCTTCTTTCCCTTTCTGTCCAAACGCCAAGGTATTGTGCATGTGATTGGCCCTGAAACTGGCGCCACCCTGCCTGGCATGACGGTGGTCTGCGGGGACTCACACACCTCTACCCATGGTGCTTTTGGCGCATTGGCGCACGGTATTGGCACCTCTGAGGTTGAACACGTCATGGCCACGCAAACCTTGCTGGCAAAAAAAGCCAACAACCTGTTGGTGCAAGTTGACGGAACCTTGGGCAAGGGTGTGACGGCCAAGGACATTGTGTTGGCCATCATCGGCCAAATAGGTACGGCTGGTGGTACGGGTTACACCATCGAATTTGCGGGACCTGCCATCCGTGCTTTGAGCATGGAAGGTCGTATGACGGTTTGCAACATGGCCATCGAAGCAGGTGCCCGTGCGGGTTTGGTGGCAGTGGACGAGAAAACCATTGCTTATGTGAAAGGCCGCCCCCTCTCACCCACGGGGGTGGAATGGGACCAAGCTGTGGCCTATTGGCAAACCCTGCACTCAGATACCGATGCGCATTTCGATGCGGTGGTCAAACTTGATGCCGCTGACATCGAGCCCCAAGTGACTTGGGGCACCTCGCCCGAAATGGTACTGTCCGTTTTAGACCGCGTACCAGACCCCGACAAAGAAAAAGACGCCAACAAACGCGACGCAATTGAGCGTGCCCTTGCCTATATGGGCTTGCAGCCCGGCAAGGCCTTGAACGACTTGTTTGTTGACAAGGTGTTTATCGGTTCTTGCACCAACAGCCGCATTGAAGATATGCGCGAAGCCGCCGCCGTGGTGAAAAAGCTGGGTCAAAAAGTGGCCAAGAACATCAAACTCGCCATGGTGGTTCCTGGCTCTGGTTTGGTCAAAGCCCAAGCCGAGCAAGAGGGTTTGCACGAGATTTTCAAAGCCGCTGGTTTTGAATGGCGCGAACCCGGTTGCTCCATGTGTCTGGCCATGAACGCCGACAAGTTGGAGCCTGGCGAGCGTTGCGCCTCCACATCCAACCGTAACTTCGAAGGCCGTCAAGGCAATGGTGGACGCACCCACTTGGTCAGTCCCGCAATGGCCGCTGCTGCTGCTATTCACGGCCATTTTGTCGATGTGCGTCAGTTCATCTGAAAGACACCATGCAAAAATTCACCCTACACAAAGGCTTGGTCGCACCGATGGACCGCGAGAATGTGGATACCGACGCCATCATTCCAAAGCAGTTTTTAAAGTCGATCAAAAAAACCGGCTTCGGCCCGAACCTGTTTGATGAGTGGCGCTACCTTGACAAAGGCGAGCCGGGCATGGACCCAGCAACGCGAATATCTAACCCCGAATTCGTACTGAACCTTCCCCGCTACCAAGGCGCTTCGGTGTTGTTGGCACGTAAAAACTTTGGCTGCGGTTCCTCGCGTGAGCACGCCCCTTGGGCTTTGGACCAATTTGGTTTTCGCGCCATCTTGGCACCCAGCTTTGCCGACATCTTTTTCAACAACAGTTTCAAAAACGGCTTGCTGCCTATCGTTTTGCCTGCAGCGGCTATGGACACCTTGTTCAATGAATGCTTGGCCTTTCCTGGCTACCAACTCACGGTAGACCTCGATCGCCAAGTGGTGGTTCGTCCACAAGGGGAAGAAGTTCCTTTCGAGGTGCAAGCTTTCCGACGTTATTGCCTGATGAACGGCTTGGACGACATTGGTTTGACCCTGAAACACGAAGACAAAATTCGTGCATTTGAAGCCGCCCGTTTGGCAGCCAAGCCTTGGCTTGCGCACACACTGACAGAGAGCAAGCTATGAAAATTGCAGTATTGCCGGGTGACGGCATTGGCACCGAGATCGTTGCTGAAGCGGTCAAAGTTTTAAACACCTTGGATTTGAAGTTCGAGATGGAAACCGCCTTAGTGGGCGGGGCCGCCTACGACGCCCACGGTCACCCCTTGCCCGACAGCACCTTGAAGCTGGCCAAAGAAGCCGACGCAATTTTGTTTGGCGCGGTCGGCGACTGGAAATACGATACCCTGGACCGCCCCTTGCGCCCCGAACAAGCCATCTTGGGTTTGCGCAAAAACCTAGGCCTCTTCGCCAACTTCCGCCCTGCCATTTGTTACAAAGAGTTGGTGAACGCCTCCAGCTTGAAGCCCGAGTTGATTGCGGGCTTGGACATCCTCATCATCCGCGAGTTGACCGGCGATATTTATTTTGGCCAACCACGCGGTCGCCGTGTTTCACCAGACGGCGCCTTCGCCGGTGCCGAAGAAGCCTTTGACACCATGCGCTAC
>CAMDIP010000111.1 GCA_945899335.1 Bordetella parapertussis | reverse complement strand
TGGGACAGAAATCGGCCCGTAACTGGCCTTGGCCATGGTGGAGGCCACGCTGAGTCCAGGCGGAGGCGGCATCATGGACATGGCCTTTGCAGCTCGCGGAGACTTCTTGGCGTTGTCAGGTGTAGCCTCTGCCCGAGTGGAAGCAGATGCAGGCGTTTTAGAGGGGAGCGCAGGCGCTTTGGTATTGCTTGAAGCAGTTTTGGCAGCAGATGTCACGGTTTTGGTTACAGGTTTCGAAGAGATGGGTTTCTTGACCGGCGACGCTTTTTGAGCCGCAGGTTTTTTTGTAGGTGGGGATGCTTTTTTGACAGGCACGGCTTTCTTGGCTGGGACGGCTTTCTTAGCTGGGACAGCTTTCTTAGCTGGGACAGCTTTCTTAGCTGGGACAGCTTTTTTAGCGACGGCCTTTTTCACAACAACAGGTTTTTTAACAGGCACTGCTTTCTTCTTTAACGCAGGTTTCGAGGCTGGCACGGGTTTCTTGGCCGCGACAGGTTTTTTAGGTGCTACAGCTTTCTTTGCTGCAACAGGTTTTTTGGCTGCAACGGGTTTCTTGGCAGGTGCTTTCACAACCTTGGCCTTAGGCTTTGCAGCCGCGACCTTGGATTTAATCTTGGCTTTGCTGTCGCTCGAATGCTTTGTGGATTTCAATGCAAATCTCCCTACAGGGTGGCGTCAAGTGCGCTAGCACCAAGCCCCATACTGCTTCTGGTTGTTGTCTAAAACTTCATGCGTGACCAGTGCCAAGGACTTGGGGCAAAACTTCGTCTCGAGCCAATGGCGCGCGGATTGTACTCAGCTTATGCACTGTTCTAGGCCCTGCTGGAATATATCTTTTGGCAAATCGATACCAATGAATACCATTTTGCTCGTTCGCTTCTCGCCAGGTGCCCAAGCTTGACCTAAATCACTGCCCATGAGTTGGTGTACACCTTGGAAAATCACCTTGCGCTCCGTGCCTTTCATGTGTAGGACGCCTTTGTAGCGCAACATGCGTGGACCATAAATATTGACGATAGCGCCCAAGAAATCTTCAAGCTTGGCCGGGTCCAAAGCACGGTCAGCTTTGAAGACAAAACTTTTGACATCGTCATCATGGTGGTGATGGTGGCCGTGATCGTGGTCATGCCCGTGTTGTGCATGGTCATGTTGATGCGAGGGGTGGTCGCAATGCTCATCGTGCTTGTGGTGGTGACCGTCACTTAAGAAATCAGGGTCAATTTCCAAAGTGGTGTTGAGGTTAAAACCTCGCAAATCAAATACTTTATCGATCGCTACCTCGCCAAAGTGAACGATATGTTGAGGAGCTCTCGGATTCATATGCGTCAAGCGGTGCTGCAAAGCCTCTAACTCTTGGGCAGAAACAAGCTCACTTTTGCTGATGAATATTTGGTCAGCAAAGCCAACTTGCCTGCGCGCTTCTTGCCGGTCGTTCAAGGTTTGCGCTGCATGCTTGGCGTCCACCAAGGTAAGCACTGCATCGAGCAAATAGCTTTCAGCAATTTCATCATCCATGAAAAATGTTTGCGCCACCGGCCCTGGGTCTGCCAAGCCTGTGGTTTCTATAACGACGCGCTCAAAGTCAAGTTCACCTTTGCGTTTTTTTTCAGCCAGATCTTGCAAAGTGGTGCGTAAATCTTCGCGAATCGTGCAACACACACAGCCATTGCTCATTTGAACAATGTGCTCTTTGGTGTCTGCGACCAATATTTCGTTGTCTATGTTTTCTTCGCCAAACTCATTTTCAATCACGGCAATTTTCAGACCATGAGACTCCGAGAGGATGCGCTTGAGCAGCGTGGTCTTGCCAGCGCCTAAAAAACCAGTCAGAACCGTGGCGGGTATCAGCATATCAATTCAACCTTGAAAACAAGAAAAAAGAACAAGTGGAGCAGTTTAGCCAGCATTCAAGAAGAATTGCTTACTTCTGCATCAAAACCAAACCCTTCAGGTATTCGCCCTCAGGAAAGCACACGGTCATGGGGTGGTCGGGTGCGGCTTGTACTCGGTCAAGAAAATAAGCATCTACACCTGCATCCGTGCCAGCAGACGCGACGATTTTGTGAAACAACTCTGGGGCAATACCGCCAGAACAACTGTAGGTAAACAACACCCCCCCTGGCGAAAGTAACTTGAAGGCCCATCGGTTGATGTCTTTGTAGGCTCGGGCAGCACGCTCGGCATGTGCAGCACTGGGCGCAAACTTGGGTGGATCCAACACAATGCCATCAAAGCGACGCCCCTCTTTGTGCATGCTTCGCAAGGTGGCGTTGACGTCAGCGTCTAAAAATGCAGCATTGCGTTCATCAAACCCATTGCGCTTGACATTCGCCTGTGCTTTGGCAATGGCTGGTGCAGAAGAATCCACCGTTGTTACCGTGGCGCCACTGCCAAGTAAACCCGCAGAGCGCATGCCGCTCAAAGCCGCAACACTGAACCCGCCCGTATAGCCATAGCAGTTCAAAACCTGCTGCAGGCCTAGGCGCTGGGCATATTCGGCAAACTTCAATCGACTATCCCGCTGGTCCAAATAGAAACCCGTTTTGTGGCCTTCCAAGATGTCCAGTTCCAGGCTCCAGTGGTGTTCTTGAATCACGATTGCAGTGGCATCACTGGTGCCAGGCGATCTGAACAGCCATCCAGTTTTGGCCTCTAAGCCTTCCAAGCCTCGTACGCCAGAGTCGGAGCGCTCAAAGACTCGCTGCGCGCCAGTGTGCAGAACCAAAGCATTGACGATGTCTGCTTTGAATCGTTCAGTACCTGCAGACAAAAATTGGGCGACCAAAGTGCCGTCATAGCTGTCCACAATCAAACCCGGTAGTCCATCGGCTTCACCATGAATAAGACGCACACCATTGGAAGGTACTTGCAATCGCGAACGCATGGCCACCGCTTTGGAAACCTGTCGCTCAAAAAACGCGGCGTCAATGTGCTCGGCTTCCAGAAATGACCATATTCGTGCGCGAATTTTGGAGGTTGGACTGAAAGCAGCCCAGCCTAGAAATTGCCCTGTCTCAGACTCTACGCGCACGGTCTCGCCTGGATCTGCGCCTCCTTTGGCAATCGCTGAATCGAAAATCCAAGGGTGGCCTCGCAAGGCTGAGCGCTCCTTGCCCGCTTTGAGTTTCAATGTTTTCATGTGCTTTTCTTGCGCGCACGAGGGTGGGCGGCGTCGTAGGTCTTGGCCAAATGCTGGTAATCCAAGCGCGTATAGACCTGCGTGGTGCTGATATTGGCATGCCCTAGCAACTCTTGCACGCCTCGCAAATCACCACTGGACTGCAAAACATGACTGGCAAAAGAATGTCTCAACATGTGCGGGTGAACTGGGGTCGCAATTCCGGCTTGAAGACCTCTTAAGCGCAAACGCTGCCATACAGATTGAGCGCTCAATCGGGTCCCCCTTTGCCCCACAAACATAGCAGCTTCATCAACCGCATGTGTTGGCAAGCCACTGGCGCGAACAGTCAACCAAGCTTGCAAAGAAGACAAGGCTTGCTTTCCAACAGGAACGTTTCGCCGCTTAGAACCTTTACCCAGGACATGCGCCTCGCCAGCAGACAGGTCTATCCACCCCTTGGCATGAGGACTGGCTTGAACGTCCAAGCCGATCAATTCGCCCACGCGCAACCCGCTGCTGTAAAGCAATTCCACCATCGCAGAATCGCGGGCTTGCAACCAGGGGTCGGTATCGGCGGGTCGGTGTTGCGCGAGTTGCACTGCATCGTCCACGTTCAAGGCTTTAGGCAGCGGTTTGGCCGCTTTTGGCGCTCGCAAACCAGACAAAGGGTTGGCTTGGATCAAACCCTCTTTACCCAACCAATTGAAAAAACCTCGCCAGCCCGAAAGAATGAGCGCAATACCGCGCGGGCTTCTGCCGGTTGCATGCATTTGCGCCATCCAACGCCGAAGATGTGGTGTGTCAATGAGCGTTAAATTGGCTAGGCCTGCATGCCCTGCCCACTCTGACAACTTGTTCAAATCTTCGCTGTACAAAGCCACGGTTCTGTCTGACAGGCGCTTTTCAAATCGCACATGCGACAAATAACGCGCCACCAAATCTTGGGGATCATTCATTCGAATGTGTAATTGGCTCAACGTAAGCGGCTAAGGGCTGCACTGGCCAACTCAGCGATACGGCTGAGCAAGTCAGTACCCATGGAAGAATGAAATCTTTGGGGGTCTGGGGACGCTAAAACCAACAATCCTAAGCTGGTATCACTGGAATGCTCGGCAAGCTCTGCATTCTCGGCGGTCACCCAAGGCGACTGATTGCTTCGCAGTGGCAACAATGCCACTGACAGCGCTTCATGCGGGTGTGCCAACCACTCAACGGCTTCAAACTCGGCATTTGCACCGCAATAAGGTGCTCGCAAGCCTTGCGCAAAAGCTTTGACTTCATCGCTGACACCTTGGGCAAATTGTTCAATTTGAAATGCTTCGCCTACCCGCCAAACGCGAATAGCCACCTGTGGCACCATGAAGTGGTGTTGAATTTCATCCACGATGATGCCTGGCAGATCAGCGGGGTGCTGTGTCATCAATAAACTTTGTGACCAGCGGTGCAAGCGATCAGCCAAGACTGCGTTGTCGCTGCCGTTGCGAATCATCTCCATCAAGCGATGCTCTAGGGCGCGAATTTTTTCGCGCAACATATCGGCTTGGCGTTCTTGCAAACTCACAGCACGCTGACCATGCGGACTGACAAACCGCACACTGGACAGCAGCTGAGCATGGCGCTCAAAGAAATCAGGGGTATTCACCAAAAAATTGGCGATATCGTCCTCTGTGATCGGGGTAATTGAGTTGCTCATTCGGATATCTCCATCTCGCCAGTGAAAACGGTTGTGGCTGGCCCGCTCATCATCACCGATGCGCCCTCGCCTTGCCACTCAATGGTCAGCACCCCACCTCGGGTGTGCACTTTTACTTTGGCGTCTAACCAACCTTGTTGAATACCGGCCACCACCGCAGCACATGCGCCGGTGCCACAGGCCAAGGTCTCACCAGCACCACGCTCATACACACGAAGTTTCACCTCAGTGCGCGAAAGTA
>CAMDIP010000110.1 GCA_945899335.1 Bordetella parapertussis | reverse complement strand
CATTGGGAAAGCGCACAGGCGGCGCGGCACTGGCCAAATACACCTTGTTGGCACCCGCGTCTCTGGCCATTTGCACAATCTCTTTGCTGGTGGTACCGCGCACGATAGAGTCGTCCACCAGCAAGACATTGCGGCCCTTGAACTCGCTCACGATGACGTTCAATTTTTGGCGCACCGAGCGCTTGCGCACTGCTTGACCCGGCATGATGAAGGTGCGTCCGACATAGCGGTTTTTCACAAAACCTTCGCGGTAGGGCTTGCCCAGCAAATGCGCCAACTGGGTGGCGCTGGGACGGCTGGACTCAGGGATGGGAATCACCACATCAATCTCAGAAGGCGGCAGGGTCGAGACAACCCGCTTGGCCAAGGTTTCACCCAAATTGAGCCGTGCTTGGTACACAGACATACCGTCCATGGTGGAGTCTGGACGGGCCAAATACACAAACTCAAAAATGCACGGCATGAGCTGTGGGTTGGCAGCACATTGCTGCGCGTGGAGTTGACCTTTTAAATCAATGTAAACGGCTTCCCCAGGAACAACATCGCGCTCGAAATGGTTACCAGTGCCTTCCAAAGCCACCGACTCGCTGCCCACCATCCATGTGCCGTCTATACCCTTGCCGATGCACAAGGGGCGGATGCCAAATGGGTCGCGAAACGCCAATAAGCCGTGACCTGCAATCAGCGCCACCACCGCATACGAACCCTTTACGCGCTTATGAACACCTTGGACAGCAGCGAACACATCGGCAGGCGTCAATACCACGCCACGGGTGGTTTTCTCCAACTCGTGGGCCAAGACGTTGAGCAAAACCTCGGAGTCGCTCTCTGTGTTGATATGGCGGTGATCTGTTGAAAACAACTCTTCCTTCAAGGCTTGGGCATTGGTTAAGTTGCCGTTGTGTACCAAGACCAAACCGAAAGGGGCATTCACGTAAAACGGCTGCGCTTCCTCTTCGCTGTAAGCATTTCCTGCGGTGGGGTAACGCACCTGACCCAAACCGATATTGCCTGGCAAGGCCCGCATATTGCGAGTGCGAAACACGTCGCGCACCATGCCCTTGGCTTTGTGCATGAAAAACTTCTGCTCAAGTTGCGTGACAATGCCCGCCGCGTCTTGCCCACGGTGCTGCAACAACAGCAAGGCGTCGTAAATAAGTTGATTCACTGCAGTTTGACTGACCACACCCACAATGCCACACATCAGGACACCCAACCTTCCAAAGGAGCAGGTAAAAAAGGTTTGAACAACAAAACGCCTTGGTGAGCGAGTTGCGCCACCCAAGAGCTTTGCCATAAGGAATGACGCACAGCAGGGGTTAGCCCGACAACAATGCTCAACACCAACAAACTCAATACCGCACGGGTCAGCCCAAACGCTGCACCTAACAAGCGGTTAACTATGCCCAAACCCACCATGGACAAAGCACTGCTGAGCAGCAGGGCTGCAACGTGGCAAACCACCCAAACCATCATGAAAACCAAAATCCAAGCAAGCATATAGGCCAGCGCTGGGGAGGTGTCGGTTAGATCGAGCAAACGGCGAACATCAGGCGCGAAATGGCTGGCAAGTGGAAAGCCAGCGAGCCAAGCCAGCACCGCAAAAGACTCACGGATCACACCGCGCCACAAACCTAGACCAACAGACAAGGCGGTCAATGCCAGCAACACCAAGTCGAGGCTGTTCATTGCTTCAGATGGTCAGCACCGAGGCACTGAGCTGCAAAGACTTGATTTTGTCGGCAGTTTTTTGGGCTTCTTCTTTGGTGGCATAAGGGCCTACACGCACACGTATGCGCTTACCCTCTTTGGTTTGGGCAATATGGGTATAGGTTTTGATGCCCGCTTTTTCAAGTTTGCTCCGTACCTCAGTGGACTTTTTTTCTTCAGCAAATGCCCCTACTTGAACGATAAACCTGGGCGCCGAATCGCCAGACTTTTCGCTGTTGGGGTCGGGCTTGGGGGAGACTTCTTCCTCTTTGGCCAAAGCCTGTGGCGCTTTTTCAGGCATCACAGACGGAAGAACAACGGCCTTGGGTACCGCTTCAGTGGCTTTTTGTTCAGTGGGTATTTCTGCATCAGGTACTGGCACAGGGGCAGTCACAACAGAAGGAGGCGGCGTGGGTGCTTGCGAGGAGCGCACAGCGTCTTTGTCAGGCATGTCGATGCGAATGTCCGCAGCAACTTCTCGGGGCTTGGTATCAAACACCAAAGGAAAACCTATGACGGCAAGCAAGACCAAGACAGTCGCGCCAATCAAGCGATGACGGGCTTGGCGTCGCAAGGTGTCTAGGCTTTGGGCAGCGATATCGGCGTTTTTATCATCTGCCGAAGCATTGCCAGAGGAGCGGGACTTGAAAAATGCCATGTCAGTCAGGTGGGCTTTGGGCAGAAAGGCGGCCCGCTATGCCGTGCTGTAACACACCGCCAACGGTCAAGAAAGAACCAAAGACCATAATTCTATCAGTGGGGTTTGCATCGGCCATGGCTTGAGCCAAGGCGGCAACAGGGTCAGCAAAGGTTTGGGCAGATTGGCCTTGGCGCGGCGCACCAGCCTGCCATAGCGAGTGCAGTTGCTTGGCAGTGGCCGCGCGTGGTGAAGGCAGTTCACAAAAATACCAATGCTCCACCAAAGGCTGCAAGCGTTGCACCATGGCTTGCAGGTCTTTATCCGCCATGGCACCCATCACCGCGCGGGTGACCGCAAAGTAACCCATGGCATCAAGGTTATGCGCCAAGGCCGCCACCGAATGGGGGTTGTGCGCCACATCAAGCACCACCGCAGGCTGACCTGGCAGCATTTGAAACCGCCCAGACCACTCCACCCGCGACAATCCCAAACGAATGGCTTGTGCGGTGACGGGTAAATGGTCTTTCATGGCGTGTAAGGCTGCCAGCACACCGGCAGCATTGACCAATTGGTTCACGCCCCTTAAGGCTGGATAGGCCAAGCCAGCCCAAGTGCGTCCTGCGCCTTGCCACCGCCACTGTTGCTGGTCGCCCGAAAAATGGAAATCGCTGCCCGATTGCCACAGCATGGCACCCACCGTCGCTGCGTATAGCGCCACGCTGGCAGGTGGATGCGGGTCGCTGACGATGACAGGCTTGCCGCTGCGCATGATGCCGGCTTTTTCACGGCCTATGCTTTCGCGGTCGCTACCCAGCCATTCGGTGTGGTCGATGTCGATGCTGGTGATGATGGCGCAATCTGTGTCAATCAGATTCACCGCATCCAAGCGGCCGCCCAAGCCCACCTCCAAAATGACCACATCCAAATTGGCGCTGGCCAAACAACTGAAGATGGCCAATGCGGTGAACTCGAAATAACTCAAGGTGATATCGCCACGCATGGCTTCAACTTTGGCGAAATACTCGGTCAAAACGGACGATGCCACTGCTTGCCCATTAAGTTTGCAGCGCTCCTCGAAAAACACCAAATGCGGCGAGGTGAACATTCCCGTGCGGTAACCGGCTTCGCGCAAGATGGATTCGAGCATGGCGCAGGTCGAGCCTTTGCCATTGGTACCGGCCACGGTAAGCACAGGGCAGGCAAATTGCAAGCCCATTTTCTTGGCAACCGCAGCCACTCTTTCCAAGCCCATATCGATGTTTTGCGGGTGTAGCCGCTCACAATGGGACAACCATTCCTGAAGATTCATACGGTCATTGTCTCTGAAGTTTGGCAAGCTAAAATTGACTTGAAGTCAACCACTTCACTTACCAAAACGTTGACTGAGCAGATTAATTTGATTGGAGAACCCATGACACGTTTCATCACCTCTGTTTTAGTTTGTGTTGCCACTTTCAGCGCGGCCGTCGGTGCACAGGAAGTCGGTCGCGTAATTTCCACCATGCCCATCATCCAGCAGGTGGCAGTCCCCCGTCAGGTCTGTACCCAGCAACAAGTGGCAACTCAGCCCCGCAAATCTGGCGCTGGTTCTGCCATGGGCGCCATCGCTGGCGGTGTGGTGGGCAACGCCATCGGCAAAGGGGAAGGCAATGCCTTGGCCACAGCAATCGGGCTCATTGGTGGCGCCATCTTGGGCGACAAAATCGAAGGTTCGCCCCCTGCCGAAGTACACAATGTGCAAAGCTGCACCACCCAAAACTTTTATGAAAACCGCACCGTGGCCTACAACGTGGTTTACGAGTTCAACGGCAAGCAATACAACGTGCAAATGCCCCAAGACCCAGGTCCTACTGTGCGCTTGCAAGTCACCCCGATGATTTCTTCCACCCAGTCTGCCCCCCCTAGCGTCCCCTACCCCGCGCAAAACGCCATCCCTCCCGTTGGGTCGGCGCCGCAAAGCTTCTGATAGGCACCCCCACTCCCACAACCGCCTTAGCAGGCGGTTTTTTTTTGCGGTGTCCTAGAATCATGGCTTTGCTTTCATACAACCGACACCATGCCCACCAAACGGCCTTCCCCCAGCAAATCCACTTCCCCCCAACGTGTTGTCCTCGCCTACTCGGGCGGTTTGGACACCTCCATCATTCTCAAATGGTTGCAAGACGAGTACCACTGCGAAGTGGTCACCTTCACCGCAGACATCGGCCAAGGTGAAGAAATTGAACCCGCTCGCGCCAAAGCCATCAAGATGGGCATCAAGCCCAGCAACATCTTCATTGAAGACCTGCGCGAAGAGTTTGTGCGTGACTTTGTGTTCCCCATGTTCCGCGCCAATGCGCTGTACGAGGGTGAATACCTGCTGGGTACCTCCATCGCCCGCCCCCTGATTGCCAAGCGTTTGGTGGAAATTGCCCGCAAAACCAAGGCCGACGCCATCAGCCACGGTGCCACCGGCAAGGGCAATGACCAAGTGCGCTTCGAGTTGGGTGCTTATGCTTTGATGCCCAATGTGAAGATCATTGCGCCTTGGCGAGAGTGGGATTTGCTCTCGCGTGAAAAGCTCATGCGCTACGCCGACCAACATGGGATCCCTGTGGACGGTGCCAAGCGCAAAGGCCCAGCGCCCTACTCCATGGACGCCAACCTGCTGCACATCAGCTACGAGGGCGGTATTTTGGAAGACCCCAATTACGCGCCCGAGGACAGCATGTGGCGCTTGACGGTCAGTCCAGAAAAAGCACC
>CAMDIP010000109.1 GCA_945899335.1 Bordetella parapertussis | reverse complement strand
TCATCGGTGGCGGCTGGGCCGGCTTGGCCGCTGCAGTGCGCGCAACCCAACAAGGCTTTGCGGTGCGCCTGCTCGAAGCCGCCCCGCAATTGGGCGGTCGTGCCAGACGGGTGGTTCATGAAGGGCTGTACTTGGACAACGGCCAGCATATTTTGATCGGTGCTTACCGAGATACCTTGCAGCTTTTACACACAGTGGGCGTCGCTACCGAAGCCACTTTGTTGCGCTTGCCCTTGTATTTAAAACGCGGGGATGGTCAGGGGCTTGCCCTAGCCTCTTTACCCGCACCGCTGAACCTTTTAGTGGGCGTCTGCATGGCAACTGGTTGGTCTTTGTCAGACAAACTGAGCTTGCTGCGGGTAGCAACACGCTGGCAAACCCAAGGATTTGTATGCGATGCGCGGATGACGGTGGCGCAACTGTGCCAAGACCTGACGCCAAAGGTCATGCAAGAACTGATAGAGCCCCTATGCGTTTCTGCTTTGAACCTGCCAGCCGAAGACGCCAGTGGCCAAATTTTTCTGGCCGTGCTGAAAGATGCGCTGTGGTCGGGCAAAGGCAGCAGCGATATGTTGCTGCCCAAGGTGGATTTGGGCAGCCTGATGCCCGACGCCGCCCACGCTTGGTTGACCGCCCATGGCGCAGTGGTGCAAACCCAACAACGCGTCCAAGACCTGGGCCCTTGGCTGCAACACCCCGTGGTGCTGGCTTGCCCGCCTTGGGAGGCAGCAAAGCTGACCCACAGCTTGGCACCCGCATGGTCAGCCCAAGCAGCCAGTTTGATGCACACTGCCATCGCCACCGTGTATGTGCGCACTGCCAAACGCCTGTCGTGGCCCAAGCCTGTCGTGGCCCTGCACAGCCACCCCCAAGCCCCCGCACAATTTGCGTTTGACAAAGGTCGGCTCAGTGCAGACCCTGCATGGAAAGGGGTGCTGGCTCTGGTGGTGAGCGCAAGCGCTGGCGAGCGTGACACCATCACCCAGCAAGTCATGGGCCAACTGCGCGATCAACTGGATATTCACGATGCCAGCCTGTTGACCACCGTGGTGGAAAAACGCGCCACCTTCGCTTGCACTCCAGCGCTATTGCGCCCCCCCATGCAGGTCTGCACTGGTATTTGGGCTTGTGGTGATTACGTGGCGGGGCCCTACCCGGCCACTTTGGAAGCCGCGGTTCGCAGCGGCTTTGCCGCGGCCGACGCCTTGCTGCAATAGGTGAAAATAACGCCATGTCTATTGAACCCCGTTTTAGCCTAGAGCCTGCTTACACCCATGGGCAGGCCTCCCGTACCGCCATCGTCTATTGCAACCTCGGCACCCCTGACGCACCCACCGCACCCGCCTTGCGCCGTTATTTGGCTGAGTTTTTAAGCGACCCACGGGTGGTGGAAATCCCCCGCTTTTTGTGGCTGCTCATCTTGCACGGCATCATCTTGCGGGTGCGCCCAGCCAAGTCGGCGCAAAAATACGCCAGCATCTGGACCGACGAAGGCTCGCCTTTGAAAGTGTGGTCGCAACGCCAAGCCGATGCCTTGCATCAAAAGTGGAATAACCGTGGGGTTCAGGTCCGTTTGATGATGCGCTATGGCTCCCCAGCTGTTGCAAAGGTGCTCGATGAACTCAAACAAGAAGGCGTAGACCGCGTGCTGGTCATTCCCGCCTACCCTCAGTACTCGGCCACCACAACCGCGAGCGTGTTCGATGCGGTTTACACATGGGCTTTGCGCACTCGCCGCGTACCCGAGTTGCGCTTTGTCAACAATTACCATGACCACCCTGGCTATATTGCGGCGCTTGCCGACAGCATTCAACGCCACTGGCAGGCTCACGGTCGCAACGAACTGCTGGTAATGAGCTTTCATGGCGTGCCTGCCAGAACCTTGAAATTAGGTGACCCTTACCACTGCGAATGCCATAAAACCGCACGTTTGTTAGCGCACGCTTTAGGGATATCCAAAGATCAATATAGGGTTTGCTTTCAATCGCGGTTTGGCAAAGCCAAATGGCTAGAGCCCTACACCGAACCCACGGTGCGGGAGTTAGCTCGGGCTGGATTGAAGTCCATGGACATCGTCTGCCCAGGTTTTGTAAGCGACTGCTTAGAAACCTTGGAAGAAATTGCCATGGAAGTCAAAGAGGCATTTCTTGAAGAGGGTGGAGAAGTTTATGGCTATATCCCATGCCTGAATGACAGCCCTTTATGGATTCAAGCCTTGGAAGATTTAGCCACGTCTCATCTGTCGGGCTGGCCCCTGCATGCTGCGCCCTCCCATGAAGCCCAGGCCTCGCGCAAGGCAGCGCTTGCCATGGGCGCAGAGTCTTAACGCTTGGACGGGGCTTTAGATGGTGTCACTGCAGGCTCAGTTGCACTGCTTGCAGGTGCATTAGCAGGGCTTAAGTCTGAAGCAACCGCGGGTTTGACATCCGATTGGCTCGCAGCCACCCCAGCCGCCGATCCAGCACCAGTTTCAGGTGTCACAGACTCTGCCGTAGCAGGCGCCACGGGTGGGGTCATGCTTTGGCCCGCTGAAGACTCTGGCGGGGCGGAAGTGGGCTCGACAGGTTTGGGACGCATCAAGGCAGCCACAGCGATTGCTACCAAAAACAAAACCAAAATCTTCAGGAAATAATTCCCAGAAGGGGCAGTTCCCTCTTTCGCTGAGGCTGACGCAGCCTTAGCTGTAGTGGCAGCGCTCAATTGTTCTGGCTCTTCGGGCAGGTCAGCGGCGTCTACCTGTGGTGAGTGCGTCGTCCAGTCGATCTCTGGAGGTTGCGCCAAGACGTGCAGGGCTTCGCTGCGGATCAGGTGCACACCTGATGACTCGGCTTGGGCCTTTACGGGCGCAGGCACCGAGGTATCCATTGAAGTTACTAAGCTGGTTGGGAATGTTTGCGCTGAAAACAACAGCGAATCTTCCTCGAGTGGAGGGGGCGCAGAGGGCGTTTGGCCAAACAATTGGACCTCGCTCAGTTGCAAAAGAGCCGCGATTTTTCTAGCCGCAGTGAGTTTGACGCTCTCGCTGTAAAAAGAGCTTAAGCCGCCCTCTTCAATTTGGCGCACCTGTTTGACCGATAAACAGGCTCTGGCAGCAAGATCGTTGATTGCCCAGCCTTGGGCTTCGCGGCACAAACGTACCGCACTTCCATCTATTTGAGAAACATCCGACATTCCAAGCCTTAAGCGGGTCAGCGAAAGGCTTTACTTTACCAGCAGCAACTCGCCCTTGATAGAGGCACCTTTTTGTACCGATAAAGTTTGGTAGACCACATGGCCATCTACCGAGGCAGAAGAAGTCACAATCAATTCGCTACAGGTGGCCGTGCCAGAAAACTTACCCTTGATATGCAGGCTTGAGCAAGTCACCACACCTTCAACCTGGCCACGCGAGCCAATGGTGAGTTCATCCACTTGAACTTGACCGTTGAGTGAACCCTCGACATGGATGGCACCTTTGGCAGAAATTTCACCTCGAAATGAAAAGCCCTCACTCAAAATAGAGGGTTTCGAAGCATTGGAAGAAATGATATCCATCATGGTATTTCTCTGAGGTTGAGCTTGCGCAAGCGAATCGCTTAAATCTTGTGACTGTACAGGAGCGACAGGCGCGGGGGCAACTGGGGGGCTCTGGACAGCTGGACTAGGGCTGTTTGTTTTGGATTTGCTGAACATATTGGGCTGTGCGGATCACTTTTTGAGGATTCACAGGATATCCCCCCACCAATATCTCAAAATGAAGATGCTTGCCGGTTGAAACTCCAGTGTTACCAATATAGCCCAAGACATTGTCTGTTGTCACTTTATCGCCCACTTTAACCAACAACTGCGCCATGTGAGCATAAAGCGACTCGACTCCATTGGAGTGACGAAGGACAACGGTGTTGCCATACTGGGGGTGCAATTCTGACATAACGACAACGCCAGGCTTGACGGCAAAGACTTTATCGTCCCCCGTTTCGCTCATCATATCGACGCCGGTATGGAAATGGGACTTACCCGTCAAGGGGTGCTTACGAATACCAAAATCAGAAGAAAAACTGAAATTGGTCACCGGCATACGGTTCGGCAAAGCGTAAAGCACTTCACGCAAAGATCGATTGGTGGACAACTCTTCGGCGACCTTGCCTCGCATCAAGGGGTTGGCCTGTAGATCATCTTCCAAGGTGAAGCCACCGTTAGCGGAGTTTTGTTGAATGATTTTGATGATTTTTTCAGTCAGGCCAGAGGTTTCCAGCTGTGACTTAAGGTCGTCGTTTTCTTCAGAAACAGCCACCATTGAGGTTTCAACGAAACGGCGAATGCTCATATCGCGGTCGCGAATGGTTTGCGCCAAGCTGACCATTTGCTCTTCAGTCAAGCCGTGATGGTTTTCCGTATCCGTTGAATCAGCGCTGCTACTGATCAACGCCTTGAAAACTTCTTCATGCGAGCGCTCTAAACGAGCGCGACTGATGCCAAGCAATAAGGAAGTGACAGATAACACCAACAAGCTGGTAACCACAACCGAGCCCATGATGATGGCCGTGCGGGCGAAAACCTGCTGGAACCGCGCAGGGATATTGAAATAACGCAAATCGCCGCTTTGCTCAATGATGAGTTTGACGTCTTGGTAGTCGCGCACCCAAAGATAACGAACCAAGCCCGGCAAGGTTCGCAATTGAGATAAAAAAGGACCGAGCGTCAGACGCATAAAACTAGAAATAAAAAACTAATGAAACTCAGGGCTTGGCAGAGCTAGGGGCAGAAACAACGGGAGAAGTGGGTTCAGCACCTTGGTTGAGTGCACCTTCAATTTCACCACCCTTTTCAATCTCGATTTCTGAATAGTGAATTTTGCCAACGATTTTTCCGGTCGTGCGAACAATCAGACTTTTTTCACTGACGATGGTGTTGTGGAGTTGGCCGCGAACATCAATGACCTTGGCCGAAACACGTCCCGTGATACGTCCTGTAGGGCCAATCAAGACCTCTTCTGCCGTCAAGTCACCTTCTATCACGCCGTTTATCACGGCCTTAGACGGAACGGTAAACGCACCCTTGACAACCACGCCGTCACCAATGACAACGCTTTCTAAAGTATCGGATTGATTAGCCATA